>PXBV01000130.1 GCA_003565575.1 Psychroflexus sp.
ACATAAGGCAAGTTATTTCCATCGGTCCCTACTATATTTAGCCCAATGCAGTAGCTCATATTTTCTATAGCTCTAGCCTGTAGCAGAATGTCCCAAGCAGCTACTCGTTTCTTCGGCCAATTGGCTACATAAATCAAGACTTCATAATCGTCTCTATTTCTGGACCAAACAGGAAACCTGAGGTCGTAACAAACTTGTAAACAAATGTTCCAGCCTTTATAGTTCACCACACACCTTTCACTCCCAGCGGTGTAACTTAGATGTTCTTTTGCAAGAGTAAATAAATGCTTCTTGTTATATGCAGCGTAAGATGCATCTGGCTTAACAAAAAACATACGGTTGTAATACTTGCCACCATCTTTTATCATTGCACTACCTGCAATGGCTGCATTAAAGGTTTTAGCCTGCGTTTTCATCCAGTTTAGCACAGCTTCAACATCTTCGGCATATACTTCAGGATTCATAGAAAATCCAGTAGTAAACATCTCTGGTAGTAGAATAACGTCTGTATCTTCCGGGCACTCCAAAAGTTTGTTTTCAAAATGAAGCTTGTTGGCTTTGGGGTTTTCCCAAGTCAGATCGGTTTGTATGTAGGTTACGTTTAAAGTTTCGCTCATAGCTTAAAATTTTTAGACATAAAGCTAAACAATTCAGTTGTTTTTTGCATCAGGAAAACCAGTTCATCAATAATATCAAAGTTCTTAACGTAAAGACAGCACTTCTTCTTCTGCCAGAATGAAAATGTCTTCATTCTCTTCAGGCTCAATTAAAAAATGACCCGTAAATGCGCCAAAAGCAGGTATTATAAGCTGTGTTTCTTTTTTATAAAAACAAGAAAGTTTTAAGTTTTGCCTCCCTACTCCCTTTAATCTGTAGCCTGGATGCAAGTGGCCACAAATATTATAAAAGCCATCTTTTGTTTCTGGATGGTGAGTTAAGTACAATTTTTCTGATGTATAATGAGAATAAACATTAATGCCAAGTTCTTCAAATTGGTACTTTGGAATTATGTCATGATTCCCTACAATAAGACTGATATTGAGCCTTTGTGTTTTTACCCAGGAAGCAAATCGGTCCCAGTCCTTGTTTTGAGTAGAATGAAACAAATCGCCAAGAAAAAAGAGATACTTTGGCTGAAATTCATTTACAACTTGATTTAATTTCTGAAAGTTTTTTAAGCCCACTTGAGTAGGTAATGCACTACCATGTTTTCTAAAATGCTCTATTTTTCCAAAATGAACATCTGCAATCATCACAAGTTCTTTGGAAGGCCAGTATAGACAGCCGCTTGGATGCATGATTAAATCTTGATGGGCAAATTTGAGTTTCAATGGAGTGGTGTTTTATAAAGTTTTAGTTGGTAAACAAAATTTGATGTTTGGTTTAGAAATAAGTGAACTTGAATTTGTGTTAAGCGTAAAAAAATTGATAAAAAAATTCAAGCCTTTCATTAGCGAAGCAATTTACAAACATTTACTTTTGAAGCCTAACTTAAGTTTTACATTCTCATGAATATTTTGATTCTAGGAAGCGGCGGTCGTGAACATACTTTAGCCCATCAAATTTCTAAAAGCCCAAATTGCGGTGCATTGTTTGTTGCACCAGGAAACGCTGGTACGTTGTCCTGTGCTACTAATCTGGACGTTGATATTCTTAACTTTGAAGAGGTTGGTCAGTGCATTTTGGCAAATGACATTCAATTGCTTGTGGTTGGACCTGAGGCGCCGCTTGTAGAAGGAATTAAAGATTATTTTGAGGATAAGCCAGAGTTTTCTACACTAAAAATAATAGGTCCATCAAAACAAGGTGCGTTGTTGGAAGGAAGTAAAGAGCGAGCCAAAGAATTTATGAAGGCACACCAAGTACCTACAGCTGCTTACCAAAGTTTCAATAAACACAATTTGGATGCAGGCAAGTCCTTTTTGGCCAAAATGCAAGCACCATTTGTTCTCAAAGCAGATGGTCTTGCTGGTGGTAAAGGGGTTTTAATTTTGGACGATCTGAAAGCGGCACAAGATGAACTTGAAAACATGCTAACCAACCAAAAATTTGGAAAAGCTTCAGAAAAAGTAGTGGTAGAAGAATTTTTGGACGGAATTGAGCTGAGTGTTTTTGTCCTTACAGATGGAAAAAACTACTTAACACTTCCTAATGCAAAGGATTATAAACGCATAGGCGAAGGAGATACTGGCCTTAATACAGGTGGAATGGGAGCTATTTCTCCAGTTCCATTTGCAGATCAGGCTTTTATGGAAAAGGTAGATCAAAAGATAGTAAAACCAAGTATAGACGGTTTACATAAGGAAAATATTGATTTTACAGGTTTCTTGTTCATAGGACTGATGAAGGTTGGAGATGAACCTTTTGTAGTAGAATATAATGTGAGAATGGGAGATCCAGAAACAGAAGTGGTAATTCCTAGAATTAAAAATGACCTTCTAGATATTCTTAACAAAACGGCTAATGGAAACATACAAGACATCACTCTTGATGTTGATACGCAACATGCTGCAACTGTGATGTTGGTTTCTGGTGGTTATCCAGAAGCTTATGAAAAAGAAAAGGTCATTTCAGGATTGGATGCAATTCAAAACTCTAATGACATTTTTGTTTGTCATGCAGGTACAAAACTAAAAAACGACCAAGTTGTTACCAACGGAGGCCGTGTAATTGCTGTTACCGGATTTGGAAACCATTTTCAATCTGCTTTAGAGAAGGCCTATACGCAAATTGAAACGATTGATTTTGATAATATGTATTTCAGAAAAGATTTAGGAAAGGACTTAGTCTAACTCTGCATCTTTACCTAAAAATGAATGAGCTTTAATGCTTTTATCTTCTTGATCATTTTCATCAAATGTCTTTAATTGTTTCATCCAGTAGGCTAATGCTACTACAACAATCAGGATAAAGAAAAAGTTTAACCCATTGGCTGCCCACCAAGACTCTTGTTCTAGTCCTCTAAGCGCATCTAAAGGTAGAAACAAAACATCTTCAAATAAACTTGCTATCCCTTCAAAAAAATCTTTCATGTCCTTTTTATATTATATTACTTTGCAAAAGTAATAAAATAGACCATGCTAACAAGACTTTTTAGTCATTCAAAACCCATTGCTTTTATAATTTTAAGTATTTTGCTTGCATTGGCATTTATTATTGAAAATTTTTTTTCTTCCACCATAGATTTAGATTCAGCTCTTGTTTTTAAGCAAATGGGTGTCTTATTGGTGCTTTTTCTTATCGTTTTTGCGCTTAATTTTATTGTAAAACGAAACAGAATTCATAAGACTCATA
>PXBV01000073.1 GCA_003565575.1 Psychroflexus sp.
ACGAGCTGATTGCTGAGATCAAGCAAGGCAAATACACTGGTATATTAACCTGGGCACCAGATCGACTCTCACGTAACGCTGGTGACCTTGGTGCGGTCGTTGACCTAATGGACCAAGGGCTACTACATGAAATACGGACCTATAGTCAAAAGTTCACCAATAACCCAAATGAGAAGTTCCTACTGATGATTCTTGGAAGCCAAGCAAAGCTTGAGAATGACAACAAGATGGTGAATGTGAAGCGGGGTCTGAAAGCACGGGTGGAGATGGGTCTCTGGCCGTCGGTTGCACCAACTGGATACCTGAATAATCCAGACCGCAATAAGAAGTGTGAGGTGATTGTAGATGAAGCGAGAGCTGATGCTATCAAACTCATGTATGAGAAAGTGGCTGACAATGGCTGGTCTGGTCGAAAACTCTACCACTGGCTCCGAGACGACATACGCTTCCGAACTAAGAGTGGCAAGCCGCTGACTCTGAGTAACGTGTACATCATCCTCAAAAGCACCTTCTACTACGGCGAGTTTGAGTACCCGAAAGGCAGTGGTAACTGGTACACCGGCAAACATGAACCAATTATTACCAAAGAGCTTTACGACCGCGTGCAAAAGAAGCTGAGTAATGACCATGCTGTACGGAAGATGAATAAAGAGTTTGCCTTTACCCGTATGATTACTTGCGGACTATGTGGTTCTGGTATAACTGCTGATGAGAAGTTTAAGCGACAAAAGAATGGGAACGAGCACCGCTACGTATACTACGGCTGCACCAAGTTCAACGACAAAAACTGCAAGTGTGGGTACATCCGTGAAGAAGACCTGATCCAGCAACTAGAGTTCATACTGGACGAGATAGACCTTGATGAGATCGGGATGAAAGACCAAATCAAAGCAGAGCTAGAACGGCATAATGAATTCCAACAATCAGTACTTAGCGGAGAGGTTAAGAAAACGAAGGTGAAGGATGTGGATATTAGGACCTATGCGAAACATATACTGCGAACGAGGCCGATTGATGAGAAGCGGGAGCTGCTGGCGAACTTGAAGAGTAAAATTAAGCTAAATAACAAGGCGATTTCTTTACATTGAGTATGTCTATTTATTCCGAAGACAAGTCTTCAATAGCCTCTCGAGTTACTTTTACTCTCTTACCATCTTTTAAAGTCAATATTGACTCCACCTTTTTAACCAAATCCGTTGGTTCCTGCTGATTATCCTCAACTCTTATTTCTGCTGTATTTCCATCAATGATTACATGAGCCTTCTCAGCAGTTCCATCTCTCTTACCAATTAAAAGATGTAAGTCTTCGTCTTGAGAACGAGATTCAATAAAAAGTCCTTCTGTCTTTAGTCTATTTTTTATCGTTTTTACCGTTTCTGTTCCAATTGGCTTTTCGTCAGAAACAGAAATCTCTAGCATAAATTTCCTCCACTTTTCAAGTTTAGATTCTGCAGTTTTCCTATTATGAAAACCTGATTTAAGAATATTTCTTAATCCACCACTAAGCTTTTTAAACTTCAACAAATTAATTTCATTACCACCTGTCTCCACATAACCCTTTAGATCTGTTCTTATACGAGCCTCAAGTGTTTCTAACCTACTACTCTCTAAAAGTTCTTGATCAGCAAGGTGGTAAGCGGAATCTATTTCCTCAAGTAAATTCTGAATAAGGTCATTTGTTCTGTTACTCTCTTCATCTATCACAAGATCATCTCGAACTTTTCCTATTATTCTATAAGTAAATTTGACCTCATCTCTACGGTCACCCCTACTTTCCATCTTGATGCTTTGAATCTTAACTAAAGCATACTGGTGGTTTCTGTTTTTAAGGATAACAATCTGATTTACTTCTGGGCACCGAACTCTTGAAGTCCCGTCATATGTACGGTTTAAATTTGTCTCCTCAAAACTATTTGCTCCCTTAACTAAGGCAACACTTCTAAGAGAAGGGTCATCATTGTAAACATAAATTGACCGTTGCGAAGCTCCAGAGAATTTGATTCCAAATTTTTGTTCGCCTTCTCCAATAATGTAAAGGCCATTATTATTGGAATAATCAAAGGAAACCTCACCAATCAGATTAAGATTCTTGTTATCAAAAAAATTTTTTGTTTGAGAGGTTGCCTCTAAATACCTATCTATCCTGTCAGGAGTAGACGAGAATTCCTCCTCATGAATATTTTCACCCTCATTTTTAATAAGCAGAAAGCCTTCTGACTTAAGTTTATGCAGGACCTTTTGTATATGCTTCCATTCGCTGTCCTGAACATTATTATGATCAGGAGCAACTAACAGTTCTGTTATTCGGTATACAGTATGAAAACCAGAGTATGTACTAAAAAATTCCATTATTTCATCTTGTGTTGGATAACTTAAGTTCATAATTTGCAAATTAATCTACAAGGTGAGGTTTGCATCTAAAAACAAGGATAAAAAGTGTTTTTTAAACACATTAATTCTTAATATCCACACTTCTCCATGCCATATCTGCAGGATCACTATCTTCACGATACACATCACTTCTACGATAGTAAAGCAAAGTTTTATAAGGATATCCAAAAGGAATAAGTTGTCTCCACCAACTTTTCCAATATATTCTACCTTTAAACTTGCAGTAAAATAGCGGAGTTCCCTCATATTCATCACCTTCTAAGTCGATATAGTCTATCCACTCATAAGGAATGAGACCTACTGGATATATTAAAAACGCCTCTTGATCAGTCTCCTTCAAAGTCACCTCTCCACCCTTAGTATAATAAGCCTGTTTAGGCATTTCACAGAAAAACTCTATGCCGTTATACCGAGTTGATTTAATCTCACCTTTGATATAAGAATAACCGCTACCTAACTTTTCTTCATTTGATGGGTAATCTTTAAAATACCTATTAATATTTAGTAGGTACACATTTCTACGAATACCATTTCTAACTATTTTTGCTAACAAATCATGCGCTTTTTCTTTAATAGAGTCTTTATGTGTTAATCTCGCTTGGTTAGACAACTTCTTTGAAAGAAAGAATATATGATATGCAATAAAACTGCCTAAAAGAATACCGAATATATCTAGTGCGTGTGACATTAAGTAATCGAGCATCTCTACATTATATGTAATAAACACAAAAGCACCCAATCGGGTGCTTTTGTGTTTTGGCTACTGCACTCAGCTGGTGCGCAATTTTCAGAATAGTTACATTGTGATTTTGACGAGGTTCGTGTCCATGAACCATTCCTATCGTGTATTGAATATTATAGCTGATTTAACGACCTCGGTAGGTCTCCCATGACTGCTGCC
>PXBV01000369.1 GCA_003565575.1 Psychroflexus sp.
CCATGGCGATCGCCGAAAGCATCGAGCCCTTCATCTGGGGCGTCACCCTGGCCTTCCTTTTCTCTTTGCTTCTGCTGGTGTCGCTCCTCCGTTACGCCATGCTTTCCAAGGCCTCCGCCCCAAACAAACCCACAATCCACTCCCCCAAAAACTCCGACATCAATTAAGGAACGGATGCGCAGCAGACCGGACCACCGAGGGTGAGCGCCCCACCCTGCTTCCAGATTAACTGATCCATGGTGGGCCCGGTGGGGCTCGTTCTGATCCCGCGCAAGCGGGAGACAAGACCGGATGCGCAGCAGACCGGACCACCGCAGGTGAGCGCCCCACCCTGCTTCCAGATTGACTGATCCATGGTGGGCCCGGTGGGGCTCGAACCCACGACCAAGGGATTATGAGTCCCCTGCTCTAACCACTGAGCTACAGGCCCCCGATGGAACTTTTGAAACAAAAGGACTTTTCTGTCCGCGTCGAACTATTTTCGACCGCAATCAAAATTTATAAAAATTACCCTTTACACCATGCGATCAACTGCGCACTTTGAGGATTTCGTTTTTGTTGCAGGGTGGAGCAGCCCGGTAGCTCGTCAGGCTCATAACCTGAAGGTCGTTGGTTCGAATCCAACCCCTGCACCCAATTTCGCCCTCACTTTAGCCAGTGGGGGCTATTTTGTGGCTTGGCATGGAGCTGGGGCGCTGGCACTTTTCTTTCAGTTTCTGTGCCAGAATTCACCCAAAACTCTTTCACTAGCCTCATAATCCCGCGTACGCGGGATCGTTGGTTCGTTCAGAGGCGCAAAACGCCCACTTGAGAGACACCTCGTGTCGAACTCATCCAACCCCTGCACCCATTGAAGGCTGATTTCCCCAAAGGAATCGGCCTTCGCCATGTCATGGACTATCAGGTTTATATCATCCAGTCAGATAACGGTAAGCGGTACATAGGATTTTCCGAAGATCCCTGCCACCGGCTAGATCAACATAACGGGGGGGTTTGTAAACACACGGCAAAGTACCAGAACTGGCAGATCCACTGGACAAGTATTCCCATGGACCGCAAGGCCGCTTTCAACCTCGAAAAAAAGATGAAGCGACAAAAAGGTGGTGCTGGTCTCGAGGTCCTCATGCGCACCTATGGCAAATCCGCAGGCTCATAATCCCGCGTACGCGGGATCGTTGGTTCGTTCAGAGGCGCAAAACGCCGACTTGAGAGACACCTCGTGTCGAACTCATCCAACCCCTGCATGCAGGAAAATTAGGGTTAGGAATGACCAACAACAAATCTTTTGTAGAGCGTTTCTCGCAGCAATCTCCAAAGAAACTATAATCGATTACTTAAAACTATAATTTTCCTTGTGCCTTCCATCGATTGAATCAAGGTCGAAACGTGTCTTCCATGGAAAGTAGTTCAAAAAAATTGGCACTTGGAGAAATTCTTCGAGAGATGGTAAACAAGCGCGGACTGCGCCAAAATGCGTTGGCCTCCAAAATCGGTATCACGGAGGCCAGCCTTTCTAATATTCTCAATGGAAAAGCCCGTCCGCGTCAGTTGACGCTGACTAGGCTGATCGAACAGTTGGAGGCCACCTCGGAGGAGCAACAGCGCCTACTCGCTGCCTATGACCACGCTGAGATGGCCGAACTGCCCGTACGCCCGGCTTCGCCGGAGCAGCCGATCCCTCAGGATGAGATGGAGCGGGTAAAACGCTACATGGAGGTCAAATCCATGTCGGTTACCTTTTTGGACGACATCGAGAAGGAATTAGCCCGAACGGGCCGCTACTTCGAGCGCTCACATAGGCAAGAGAAAATCATCTGCGACTTCCTGCTGCCTGGACCGCCGCGCATTGCAGTGGACTGCAAATATAATTTAAACCGCGATTGGGACCGCACCGTTGCCTCAGTCAACTTGCTCAAGGAGCATCTCGATCTGGAAATCGTCCTGATCGTCGTGCCCTACGAAAATGACACGACCCTCGCTGAGGCGGACCGTATCACGGAGCAAGGCGGTAAAATTGTCAGCGTAGCGGATCTAGAGGTGACGCTTAGACTTCTGTGCAATCGGGAAGGGGGGATGCAATGAATCTTGAAGAGATCGCAGCTGGTCAGTCATTAGCAGGCATCGAATCCGAGATGATTTCTCAGGTTGTTGCTGCGATCCCCATCGGAGCTGATACTATTCAACTCGTTTACCGAATGCCCGATGGGAACATTCGGGAAACTCTTCTGGATCGTAAGCGTGCTGAAGGCGTAACGATTGCGACAGACCAAAGCCCCTGGTCTTTCGACGGTGACGGCGAGGCTTTTAAACTCGCAGTGGAAGCGAAACGCATCGACTTGGCATTCCTGTTTGATCCGATGATGGCAATCCACACTTCGAATGTGGAGCCGTTACCCCACCAAATTACCGCCGTTTATGAGTCAATGCTCCCACGGCAGCCACTGCGCTTTGTCCTCGCGGATGACCCCGGCGCGGGCAAGACCATCATGGCGGGGCTCTACATCCGTGAACTTATTATGCGGGCGGACGCTCGCCGCGTCCTGATCGTATCCCCTGGCTCACTTGTCGAACAGTGGCGGGACGAGCTGTTTGAGAAGTTCGGTTTGGAGTTTAGAGTTTTCTCAAGAGAACTCGAAGCAGCATCACCGACTGGAAATGCATTCTCAGATCACGATCAAGTCATTGCTCGTCTCGACCAATTGGCGCGAAATGAGGAACTTCAGGACAAACTTTGCTCCGAGAACTGGGATTTGGTCATTTTTGACGAAGCCCATAAGTTGTCTGCCCATTTCTACGGTCAGAAGTTGGAGAAGACGGGGCGCTACAAGTTTGCCGAGCGCATCGGCGCTCATACGCGGCACCTCCTGCTCATGACTGCGACACCGCACAACGGCAAAGAGGAAGATTTCCAATTATTTCTTGGGCTCCTCGACTCAGACCGCTTCTACGGGAAATTCCGAGACGGCGTCCACAAAGTGGACACCTCGGATCTCATCCGTCGCATGGTCAAAGAAGAGCTGGTTAAGTTCGATGGTACCCCGCTTTTCCCTGAACGCCGCGCTTATACGGTGAACTATAAACTCTCTGACATCGAGGTGGAACTCTATGAGCTCGTCACCCACTACGTGACTACAGAGATGGGGAAGGCAGATAAACTCGACGGCAAACGTCGTGGCTCTGTCGGCTTCGCATTGACTGCACTTCAACGCCGGGTCGCATCGAGCCCACAGGCCATTTTTCAATCGCTCAATAATCGCCGAGACCGCCTCG
>PXBV01000166.1 GCA_003565575.1 Psychroflexus sp.
TTCCTTGACTATCAATGTTTCCATTTTTAAGCATAACAATATTGTCAGCATGTTTAATGGTTGAAAGTCTATGTGCAACAATGAGTATGGTGTAATAGCCTTTTAGAGCATCAATGTTTTTTTGTATTTCTTTTTCTGTTTCCGTATCCAAAGCAGAGGTAGCTTCGTCCATGATTAAAATCTCGATATCTTTAAAAAGCTCTCTTGCTATTGATATGCGTTGTTTTTGTCCACCGCTTAATGTAATTCCGCTATTGCCCATTAAGGTGTCTTCTTTATTTTCTAAAGTATCCACAAAATCTTTAATAGATGCTTTTCTTAAAATCTCTTCAAACCTATCTTTATTCTCCCTTGTTTTTGGTTTCCAAAGTGTAATATTGTTATAAATGCTATCATTAAAAATAATGGGTTCTTGAGTGATATAGCCTATTTTATCTTGAAGTTGAGCAATATTTAAATGACTATAAGGAACATTATTGATCATTATTTCACCTTGATCTGGGGGAAGTAAGGCAGCAATTAAGTTAATCAACGTGGATTTACCACTCCCAGATTCGCCAATAAAGGCTACAGTTGTTTTAGCGTGAATGGTTAGGCTTAAGTTGTCAATAACTTTATTATTTCCCAATGATAGTTCTAAGTTATTAAGTTTAATTTTTTCAATTATGCTTGGTAAAGCAACTTGCTTGGGGCTCTTTTTCTCTTGTTTTTTATCAAAATCTTGCTGAAGTTTTTTTATATTTTCAAAGGATCCTACGGTGGACAAATATACGTTCCATGCAGTTTGCATCAAACTAACACTATTTAATGCTCTATAGAAAAATATCAAACTAATCAACAAAGCGCTTAAGGTTCCTCCAAAAAAATTAACTTGTACAAAAATGGATAGAGCAATAACAATAATGAGTACAGGCTCTCTCACCCCCAACATAATGGAATTGAGTAAGCCCATCTTTTTCCTGTTTCCTTCAATTTTATGGATACTGTCTTTTAATTTTTCTTCAGATGTATGTAAATAATTAGTTGCCTTTAAATATTTGAAAAAACCGACATGCTGTATAATTTGTCCTTGGTAAATATTATTGTAGTTGGTAAGTGAGCGTGAAACTCCTTTTGTTTTTTTATATAAATACGTAAACAATAAGTTAGTCAAGAGCCCACCAATACTAACAATTACGGCAAAACCAAAGTCTATGGTAAAGGCAAAAAACATGTACACAAAAATAACTATACCATGCTGCAAAGCATTCAAGTAGTGCCCAAAACCGTTTGTAATTCGATCTACCTCACCACTCATGGTGTTTTGTATTTGCCCAACATCACTATTGACAAATGCTTTAAAAGTGATATTATTAAGTGCCTCTAGTAAATTGACTCTTATTTTCTTGACAAAAGTTTGCTGTAATATGATTTTATAAGCCGATGCCAAATAGGTAAAAACTCCTTTGATCACAAAGAATAAAATCATGAAGCTAAAAACACTGAATAAATTAAGCTCAAAGCCAAAATCTTTAATTCCATCTATTAAAAACTCAAGCTTACCCAATCCTTCACCATCCACCTCATCCCCTGAAGCTATTTGCAACAAAGGTAAAAACATGGCTAAACCAAAGCCGTCTAAAACTCCTGCCAGCACGCTTAAGCCTAAACATATAAATATTTTATACCTTAAATATGTATAGGCGAAATAAAAAGTTTCAAATTTTTTAGCTAAAAATGTTTTTATCTTTTTCAATTTTGTTGGTAATATTTTTTGTACCATTCAACAAACTCTCTTACCCCTACTTCAATAGGAGTATTTGGTTTATACTGGTAGTCTTTTTCTAAATCAGCTGTATCTGCCCATGTTTTTTCTACATCGCCAGGTTGCATGGGGAGCATATTTTTTTGGGTAGTTTTACCCGTAACGTTTTCAATGGCTTCTATAAAATCTAATAACTTTACAGGATTCCCGTTACCAATATTGTACAAGCTATAAGGCTTATTATCAGGTTGCTCTTGAAAAATTGTTTTTTGGACTCCTTCTACAATATCGTCTATAAAGGTAAAGTCGCGAGAGAGCTTACCTTCATTAAACACTTTAATGGGTTTATTATTTAAAATAGCATCCGTAAATAAAAACATCGCCATATCAGGTCTACCCCAGGGTCCATACACGGTAAAGAAGCGTAAACCAATGGTTTGTATATTGTATAAATGACTATAGGTATAAGCCATTAGTTCATTGCTCTTTTTGGTAGCAGCATATAAGCTAATAGGATAATCTACACGGTCGGTGGTTTCAAAAGGAATTTTTTCATTCATGCCGTACACACTCGAACTAGATGCGTATACTAGTTTTTTTACATTTGCATGCCTCATACACTCTAATAAATTCACAAATCCTACCACATTGGCATCAACATATACATTGGGATTTTCAATACTGTAACGTACTCCAGCTTGTGCGGCAAGGTTACAAACCACATCAAATTGAAACTGTTGGAATAGTTTGGGTAATTCGTTCCTGTTTTCTAAATCAAGTTTTATAAATTGAAATTGGTCACCATAAGCTTGGCTGGAAACTAACTCTCCTTCTGCAACTTCATTAATGCCTAATTGTTTGAGACGGTCAAGTTTAAGCTGTACTGAATAATATCCATTTATGTTATCCAAGCCAATGACTTTATGCCCTTGATCTAGGAGCTTTTTGCAAAGGTGGTAACCGATAAAGCCGGCTGCGCCTGTTACTAGTATGGTTTTATTGTTATTCATTATTTTTGGAACACGGATTATTTTTAAAACGCGGATTGCGCTGATTACAGGGTTACGCAGATTGTGCGGATTATGCTAATTGTGTTGGTTTTGTAGTCGGCTCTTCGATACGATTTTAAAAAGGCCCTTCGATACAATTTTGCTATCGCAAAATCACTCAGGGAACTTTTTAAAATCACTCAGGGACCTGTGTTTCCCTTCGATACATCCCGATTATCATCGGGACACTCAGGGACCTGTTTTTTCTTTAACGCATTTTTTTAAAAGGTGGCTGAGTGTTTTTATTTCGGTCCCTGAGTGATCCCGCAATTGCGGGATTGTACTTCGACTAAGCTCAGCAGAACTATCGAAGGGCGAAATAAAAATGTATCGAAGCCAACTTTTAAAATCAGGAACAAAGGTCCCTGAGTGTTTTTATTTCGCCCTTCGATACATTCCGATTATCATCGGAACACTCAGGGAGCGAAATAAAAATGTATCGAAGGGCCGGGTTGTTAGTTAACTCATTAAA
>PXBV01000058.1 GCA_003565575.1 Psychroflexus sp.
GATTTAAACTTGAACGTAATTTTGACATCACTGAGTTCTGGAAAGAAATCTAAGGCCTTTTCGATTTCAGTTTTTAAAGACTCTGGATAAGTATGTTGTTCTTGAGATGTCATAGATAAACTAAAGAGGATTAAGTATATTATACATATAATTAAAGTTTTAGGGCTTTGCTTTAGGTTCATAAATTAGTCTAAAAAATGTACTAAAGCGGTCGTTATTGGTTTCAATAGGAATACCTGTTACGATACCAATCATTAAATGATCTGTAATTCCTAATCGCATTTGTGGTCTTAAGGTGGTTTCTAATTCACCGTGCACCGCTATTTGATTTATTTCCAGTCCTATAAAATTACGAGTTCCTGTAATCATATAATGAAAACTTGTGTTAATCTGATAAAAAAATTCGTTTTCGAAACCACTAAAGCCTCTTTCCCAAACAGGTCCTGTATAAATTAAAGAGTGAAAGTTGGTTCCAAAGCGTTTAGCTGCAACAAAAAAAGGACTTATAAGGTTGCCTGTAAATAATCGACTTGTATCATAATTTCTAAATGAATTCATGGTGAAGCTATGAAGATAACCTCCAGCTAAAGATAAGTTGTGCTTTGGACTAACAAGAAATGTATATTGAGCTGCAAGTTGTAAGCCCTCAAGTCTGCTTTGTGGAAGTACATTTTCTCCATTGGCAGTACTTCTCCTATCATAAAAAAATAGAAAAGGGAGCTCTACTTCCAACCCAAGTCTATCTATCGGAGCCCATTCATACTCGATAAGACTCTCATACTCCTCATAATTATTATTGTCTTTTATTCCAAATCCTACGTTCCACTCTCGCTCTCCTTTCCTTGCACCCAAATCTCTGATAAGGTCAATATATAAAGGTTCGGCGTGGAGAACTTTTGCTGGCAGTCCATCTTGATCTTCTATTTCTGATATGTAAATGCTATCTCTTTCTTGCTTTGTGATTTGACTAAAAGCTGAAAAAGAACATGTAGTAATTGTTGAGAATAAAATGATCCTCAACGAAAATTGTAATGACATTGTAAAATGAATTTGAGTTAAAATTAAATGTTTAGACCTTTATTTTAACCTCTAAATTCTGGTGGTGGGATTACAACTTTAAAATAAGTTTTGTCGTGTATTGATGTAATATAATTTGATACTAAAAGTATCTCAACTAATTTGTCACTGTCATTTTCTAACTGAAGTTCTGAAGCTTTAACTTGTAGTGGCATTTTTTTAGAGAAAGATTTTTCAGGAAGTTCTTTGTCATGATTTTGCTCCCCAATAGCATCCTCAAAACCAAGACCCTTTTCAATAATCAATTCAAGGATGGATTCTTGTTCATTATAAGCAATGCTTTTTGATAAAATATCTGGTGCATCAACACTTGAATTAATAAATATCAAAACAAGAAAACTAAGTAAGCTTTTACTGAGTTTTGATATCCTTATGTATGAAAACACAATACTATTATTTTAGTTCCAAAACTAATCATTATTTTTCTTTCTTATAAAGCCTCCAAGTACGTCTTTTACTTTCTCTTTTACGTTTTCTTCTTTGGTCTCTGTGCTATCACTTTCGGTTTTGCTTCCACCTAGAAGCTTATTAATTTTACTTTCTGCTTTTTCCTGTATGGCTCCTTTTGCTTTTGCTTTTTGAGCTTCTATAATTTGAGAGCTAAGGCTTTGAATGGCGTTTTGTGTATTGACTTGGATTCTAGGGTTTGAAAAACTTCCAGTTAGGGTTACAGGAACGTCTACGCTCATCTTGTTTAAATCTGCGTTGCTTAGTTGCGCAATTGAACTTCCGATTTGATCCCCAAAATACTTAGCTGGTACATTAAACTTTAAGTTATAATTCATTGTATTATCAAACTTGTGGCTTCCAGAGACATCTACTTTAACATCATCTAGGTTAAAGTCAAAATTATCTGCATTAATTCCACCATTTTCAAAATTTAGCTTTGCCGCTAAATCTTTTATCTTCAGTTTGTTAAAATCAAAAAAACTCAATTGACTGTTCAAGTTTGAAAGAAGTGGCATTTGGTTTTCTTCCACTTCAGCATTAATTACTCTTGCCAAAGCATTCCCAGCTAAAGAAGCATATATAGGCATAAGATCATTTGTGAGTTTACCATTAAGAGTTATTTCTGTAGAGGCAACACCAGTTAAGGCTTGAGCAATAGGAGCGAGACTTTTAATAAGCTCCATTTGCTGAAAGGCTTCTACAATTTTAATGGTGTTTAAGCTCAGTTTCATATCAAAATTAGGTTCACCAGCTGTAGAAACCATCCCATCTAGATTGATGTTCCCACCAAATATACCAGCACTTACACCGCTTAAAATTGCGCTTTCGTCTTTTAAAGCTAATCTTCCTTTAGCATTTTTTAAATTTAAATTGTCATATTTCACATTGTCAGCTTGAAAATTCAATACGATATCTAAAAACCCTGGGATTTTTATAGCATCTGCTGTATCCCCAGAGGGAGTTTCACTTTCTACTGAATCTTCTACCATAAAGTCTGAAACATCAAAGTTTGAAGATGTCGCTTGAAATGTTCCTTTTAAGGCTTGATCTGAAAATACAAACCCAAGCAAATTATTAAGGTCTCCCGTCATTTTTAAATCGGTAGAACCTGCTGTCATTTCAAAGTCATTAAGCTTTATAGCATTGGTTGTAAAATTAATATTAGCGAGTTCAATATGAATAGGTTTGGCTAGTTCTGAAGAATCGTAGTCAAATTTTGAAAGCTTCATAGACCCTCTTGCATTTATTCTTTGGTAGGCTTCCTTTTCTATAGCCTCCATATCAAAACTTGTAGTCAAGTCAGCATCCAAAAAACCACTCAAGTTTTGATCTAACTCTAGAGGATAAGCTTTAGAGAGATTAGCTAGATTGAGTCTGCCCTTTGCGCTTAAATAGACTAGCATATTGGAAGTAAAATTTCTTACAGAACCACTACCTGCAAAACGATCTTGATCAATTCTGAATTTAACATCGTTGAAATTGATAAAAGTATCTTCTACTAGTCCACTTTCGTTTTTAATTTCAAGATTGAGTGAAATGTCGTCGACTTTTTTAGGTAAATCTGTATATTGGAAGGAAGCATTTGAACTTGATGCCTTGATATCCAAAGTTGGGATATAGGTTTCATCTACTCTTCCTTTTATGATTCCATTCAGATTAAAATCTCCTGTAGTTGTTACACCATCTAAATCAGCCGCGTAGGCTTCTGGAATTAAAGCTAAAAAGTTTTTGAA
>PXBV01000085.1 GCA_003565575.1 Psychroflexus sp.
CCTTACTTAAGAGAATTGGTGAGTGATATCAACTTAGCCAATTTGTCCTATTTTAATAGAATTAATCAACGAAGTGCAGTAGCTGCAAGCATTAGGTACTTTGGTCTTGGTGGAGTAGAGTTTAGAGACACAGCAGAGCAGGTGCCTAGAGAAGTAGAACCTAATGAATTTGCTGTAGACCTAAGTTATTCTTTACGTTTAAGTGAAGAGTTTTCTATGGCTGTAACAGGTCGATTTATTAATTCCAATTTAAGGTTTCCTACAGGAGTTGCAGACGCCTCTGGAGCTAGTAGTTTTGGGGCAGACATAAGTATGTTTTATAGAAGTGAGGAAAAGTTTTATAAAGATTTTAATGGCCGATGGAGAGGTGGAGTTTCCATAAGTAACATAGGGCCAAAAATTAGATACGATGATGCGGGAGATGAAAACTTTTTACCAACCAATTTTAAGGCTGGTGTAGGCTTTGATTTTATTTTAGATCGATCCAATACCATAGGAGTGCATTTAGAAGTCAATAAGCTTTTAGTGCCAACCCCTCCAAGAATAGAAAGAAATGAGCAAGGACAAGTCACCACTGAAAGCCAAAGAGCTTTAGAAGACTATAGAAATGCAAGTGCATTAGGTTCAATTTTTAGTTCTTTTACAGATGCACCCGATGGGTTTTCTGAAGAATTGAAAGAAATTACTTGGGCTCTTGGTGCAGAGTATTGGTTTGAAGACAGTTTTGCTTTAAGACTAGGATACTTCAATGAATCAGAAGAAAAAGGCTTCAGACAATTTATGACCATGGGGCTTGGATTTAAATATTCAACAGTAAATATTGATGCTTCCTATTTGTTTTCTACTACAACTGTACAAAATCCTCTGGAAGGTACGCTGAGGTTTGGGCTTACCTTTAATATAGGAGACAATACCTATGTGGAATATTAATTTTATATTTGTATAAACCAATTTCAAAAAGTATCAATTTAAATTGATACTTTTTGTGTCTATAAGGGGTTCATAATTATGATAGAAAAACAACTACAAGCTACCATTCAAGTCTATGATTCTGTTGAGGAACTTCCAAATTCAGTCCAAAACTTGATGAAAGTTGCGGTGAGTGCAAGAGAAACAGCCTATGCACCTTATTCAAAATTTCAAGTTGGAGCTGCACTGCTTCTAGAAGACGGCACTGTGGTAAAGGGAAGCAATCAAGAAAACGCCTCATACCCTTCAGGGCTTTGTGCAGAAAGAACTGCAATATATGCTGCGGGTGCTAATTATCCAGAACTAAAAATAAAAGTTTTAGCCATTACGGCTTCTTCTATTAAACATGAAGTACTAGAGCCCATAGCACCATGTGGAGCTTGTAGACAAGCTATAGCGGAGTATGAGCAAAAACAAAACCAGCCTATTCACATCTATTTTATGGGAAAAAAAGGGAAAGTGATTCATGTTAAATCTTTACTAGATATTCTTCCTCTCGCTTTTGATAATAAATTTCTTTAAAGTTAATACTCTATAAAGTATTTTCAATTCCTTCATAAAGTATTACTTTTGTAATTCTGTTTTAAAATTTTTGACATTTAAATAAAGTTGTACATGAAAAAAATAACAAAAAAAACTTACTTAAAGTGGTATGAAGACATGCTGTTTTGGAGAAAGTTTGAAGACAAGTTAGCTCAAGTTTATATTCAGCAGAAAGTAAGAGGATTTTTGCATTTATATAATGGACAGGAAGCCATTCTGGCTGGAGCCTTGCACGTCATGGATCTGGAAAAGGATAAAATGATCACGGCTTATAGAAACCATGTACAACCTATAGGGATGGGAGTTGATCCAAAACGGGTGATGGCAGAGCTTTACGGTAAAAAAACAGGAACTTCTCAAGGGCTTGGCGGTTCAATGCACATATTTTCAAAAGAACACAGATTCTATGGAGGTCATGGAATTGTAGGTGGTCAAATTCCTCTTGGAGCTGGATTGGCCTTTGCTGATAAGTATTTTAATACAAATGCAGTAACTTTATGCTTCCTTGGAGATGGTGCTGCTAGACAAGGTTCACTTCATGAAACCTTAAACATGGCGGTGAATTGGAAACTGCCAGTTGTATTTTGTGTAGAAAACAATGGCTATGCTATGGGTACTTCTGTAAAAAGAACTTCAAGTCATGAAGATATATGGAGGCTAGGTCTTGGGTACGAAATGCCTTGTGGCCCTGTAGACGCTATGAATCCTACCAAAGTTGCAGAAGCTCTAGATGAGGCGATTACTAGAGCAAGAGCTGGTAACGGACCAACATTCTTAGATTTGAAAACCTACAGGTATAGAGGGCATTCCATGAGTGATGCTCAGAAGTATAGAACTAAAGATGAGGTAGAAGAATATCAAAAAATTGATCCTATTTCTCAGGTAAAATCAATTTTATTAGATAAAAAATACGCATCAGAAGATGATATTAAAGCAATAGACAAGCGAGTAAAAGACAAAGTTAGCGAATGTGAAAAATTTGCTGACGAGTCCGATTTCCCAGACAAAAGCGTTATGTACGACGTAGTATATGAACAAGAAGATTATCCTTTCATTTCCCATAAATTATAAGTAAATGGCTGAAGTAGTAAACATGCCCAGATTAAGTGACACCATGGAAGAAGGTGTTGTTGCTAAATGGTTAAAACAAAAAGGAGACAAAGTTGAGGAAGGTGATATCCTTGCTGAAATTGAAACTGATAAAGCAACCATGGAATTTGAGTCCTTTCACGACGGCGTGCTTCTGCACATTGGCGTTGAAGAAGGTGACGGAGCTCCGGTAGACGCACTTCTTGCTATCATTGGTGAAGAGGGTGAAGATATTTCAGACCTTATTTCATCAGCTGGTGCTAATGAAGATGAAAATCAAACTGAATCCAAAGAAAAAGATGCTTCTGATGAAACCGAAGATCAATCTGAAAGCGGAGGTGATATTCCAGATGGTGTTGAAGTTGTAACTATGCCTAGGTTAAGTGACACCATGGAAGAAGGTACCGTGGCGACTTGGTTAAAGTCTGTTGGTGATGACGTTGAAGAAGGCGATATATTAGCAGAAATAGAAACTGATAAAGCAACCATGGAGTTTGAATCCTTTTTTGCTGGAAAATTGCTCCATATTGGTATAGAAGAAGGCGGATCTGCTCCAGTGGATGATGTCCTTGCTATCATTGGTCCAGAAGGAACCGATGTAGACCAAGTCTTAAAATCTCTCAAATCTGGAGGAAAGTCTAGTCCTAGTAAAGA
>PXBV01000287.1 GCA_003565575.1 Psychroflexus sp.
CTGAATTGAATAATTGACAATGAGTAAAAAAACACCAGTTCATCAAGCTCAGCTCAGTTTGGTAATTCTTGCCGCTGGGATGGGCAGTCGCTACGGAGGAGTAAAGCAGATGGAACACTTCACGCCTGAGGGCGAAACCTTAATTGATTTTTCTTTGTACGCTGCGCTAAAAGCTGGGTTCAATAAATTTGTATTTGTCATTAGAAAAAGTTTTGAATATGAATTCAAAGCATTATTTGATGCTAAATTGAAAGGTAAAGCAGAGGTCTTTTACGTTTGTCAAGAACCTGAATATATTCCGAAGGCCTATCAAAATCCACAGAGGAAAAAACCTTGGGGTACTGGGCATGCGTTATTGATGACCAAACCGATAATTCAAGAAAATTTTGCCGTCATCAATGCCGATGATTTTTATGGAGATGAGGCGTTTATGGTTATGGCTGAATCACTTTCATTAAAAGACAAAAGCCAACACGATTATGCTATGGTTGCCTATTCCTTAAAAAATACCTTGTCTAAACACGGTTCCGTCTCTCGAGGAGAGTGTATGGTGAATGATGAAGGCTACTTAGAAAATGTCATTGAACGTACACAGATAGAGTGGAAGGACGAGAAACTCTTGAGAAAAGGAGATGCAGAGCATCAGCGTGTTTCGATTAACCCAGAACTATATGTGTCTATGAATTTTTGGGGATTTACGCCACAATGTTTTGATTTTGCAGAATCTCTGTTTTTGGAGTTTCTTAAACAGCATTCTGGCAGTATTAAAGCTGAATTTTATTTGCCATACATAGTGAACAGCTTGATTGAATCTCATAGCGCCAAGGTGGAGATGTTAACCACCGAAGCGAGTTGGTTTGGAGTGACTTATAAGGAAGACAAACCAGGGGTAGTTGAAGCGTTTAAGCAACTTAAGGAAAAAGGCATGTACCCCAAAAGTCTATGGAATCATGTATAAAGACCTCTTATCCTCAGTTTTCTATAAGTTTCAGCATAATGCAGAATTCCGTTCTTATGAAGCACTTACTTCGGGTCACATTAATGCTACTTATCTTATCAAAACAGAAGCCAAACCCTTTTATGTGTTGCAGTCTATTAATCCAAAGGTATTTACAGATATTCCAAATTTAATTCAGAATAAAGTGAGAGTGAGTGAACATATTCAACAAAAATTAGCACAATCAGGAGGGAAGTTCCCTAAAAAAACAGCACTTCAATTTGTAAAATCAAATTCGGGTAAAGCTTATGTTGAAGATGATGCTGGAAACGTTTGGAATATGATGCTTTTTATTGAAGGTGGAACCACCTATGACGCCGTACCTCATTCAGCATTAGCCTATGAGGCGGGCTTGCTTATTGGAGAATTTTTAAAATTGACTGAAGATTTTGATGCTGAACACTTAGTTGACGTTATTCCTAAGTTTCACGATATGGATTTTCGGTATCATCAATTTGAAGTTGCGCTCAAAAGCGCCAAAATAACTAGGTTAAAGGCTTCTTCAGAATTAATACATCAAGCAAAGTCTTTGAAAGAAGAGATGCATGTTCTTCAATCTTTAAAAGCGAAAGGCATTTTGAAATCCCGTGTCACCCACAATGACACCAAAATCTCCAATATGCTTTTTGATGCTGAACAAAAAGGACTATGTATGATAGATACAGACACGGTCATGCCTGGTTTGGTACATTATGATTTTGGAGATGCGGTGCGCACTATTTGCAGTACAGCCACTGAAGATGAAACCGATTTGGATAAGGTAAAATTTAATATGAATTACTATCGCGACTTTAAAAAAGGATTTTTAGAGATGATGGAAACTTCGCTGACTCGAACAGAGCAAAAGTATCTGCCATTAGCGGTAAAAACGATGATATTTATAATTGGACTGAGGTTTTTGACAGACTATCTCAACAACGATATCTATTTCAAAGTAAACTACAATGTACACAATTTAGATAGAGCCAAAAATCAATTTAAACTTATGGATAGTTTTACAAAACAAATGTTGTAGTTTTCCGCACTAAATATCAAGAGTAATAACCAATAATTTTCAGAAGATACTATTTACATGTAGTCTATGAGTTCAACGTCAAAACAGTCAGCACTTATACCAATGCTCATCATCGGGGGCTTGTTTTTCATTTTTGGTTTTGTTACATGGATTAATGGTGCTTTGATTCCGTTTATGAAAACCATCAATGAGTTAACAGATACGCAATCCTATTTTGTGGCCTCTGCTTCGTATATCTCATTTGTGGTCATGGCGTTGCCAGCCTCTTATATATTAAAGAAAATTGGTTACACCAAAGGTATGTCTCTAGGCTTGTTTATCATGGGGATTGGAGCTTTGGTGTTTATACCTGCTGCAGAGGCTAGAACTTACACGGTGTTTCTTATCGGAATTTTTATTCAGGGTTTAGGCATGACCTTGTTGCAAACCGCTGCCAATCCTTATATCACTATTTTAGGCCCCATAGAAAGCGGTGCAAAACGAATCGCTATTATGGGTATAGCCAATAAAGTGGCGGGAGCATTAGGTTCGCTTGTATTTGCAGCTTTGCTTCTATCTGGCATAGATGAAGTAAAAGCGAGTTTGGTCACAGCTACAGATTCAGAAAAAGATTTGCTTTTAGACACCATGGCCAGTAGTGTAGTTATGCCTTATATCATAATGGCTTTAGTGCTTTTTGTATTGGGTATTTGGATACGAAGAGCACCGCTTCCTCACGTTGAAGCCGAAGAGGTTGAGGAACTTACAGATAACAAAAGTCCTAAAAAAACAATTTTCCAGTTTCCGCACTTATGGTTTGGCGTTCTTGCTTTATTCGTTTATGTTGGGGCAGAGGTCATAGCAGGAGATACCATTATCTCTTATGGTATTGCGTTAGGCTTCACTGGAGATGAAGTAAAGTATTTTACCACCTATACGCTTTTGGCTATGGTAGCCTCTTACGCTCTAGGTGTGTTTTTGATTCCAAAATATGTATCTCAAAAAAATGCACTTGTATCTAGCGCATTACTTGGGATAGTGTTTACGCTTTGTATTGTATTTACTTCAGGGCTTGTTTCGGTGCTTTTTGTGGCTGCATTAGGTATTGCTAATGCGTTGGTTTGGCCAGCCGTTTGGCCTCTGTCTCTTAAAGGCTTAGGCAGCTTTACTAAAATTGGTTCAGCCTTATTGATTATGGCTATTTCTGGCGGGGCTATTATCCCACCGCTTTATGGAAGGATTGTAGATGCACAAACAGAAGGATTGCTCAATCAAGGTGAAATGCCTTTAGAAGCTCTATCAGCATCCGCCTCCAGCGGTTATTGGATTTTGATACCTTGTTATTCCATAATTTTAGGCTTTGCTCTATGGGGGCATAGGTTAGGGAAATCAAAAGAAATGTTTACCAACTAAGCTTAAATGACCTAGAGTTTTAAGTCTATAATCATAAAGTTGCTTTAAAATAAAACCATTTAAAAACTCATCAAGTTTCTATTTAAGTGCAAAAGGGTTTTAAAACATTGATTACCAATGTATTGATAAAAAGCTGATCTGGACTTACTTTTTATCAGTGAATACACCAAAAGAATAATCATTATAATTATCAATCAATTTTTTTTTTATTATTTTTGTAAAATTTTATTGATGTGTTTTGCATTTGGCAAGACTTATCTTGAAGATTATAAAGTGATCATGCATGAAAAAAATTTACATTTAAAACCATACAAGTTGCTTAAGGTATTTGCCTTATGCATTACTATGGTTCTATTACACCTAGATGTACAAGCTCAAGATGATGGAGACTACAGGTCTATAGGAGGTGCTTTAGGTAACCCAAACCAGTGGTTTAATCCTGGAACATGGGAAAAGTTTGATGGAGCCAACTGGAATCCTTCAACAGATGTTCCTCTATCAGGTGACTTTAGCGGGACTGTTTATATTCAAGCAGGAACGTTTGTGGAATATGAAGTGAACAGCCTAACTGATGGATTCGACTTAGAGGCTGCAATTATAATTGATGGCAACTTTTTGGTGAATATACCAACAAACTCCAATACTAGTTATGCTGGAGATGTAAATGTATTTGAGCTTAATGATGGTGGGGTTTTTAGGACTACCTTCGGTAATAACCCTCAGCTTGAAGTTAGGGTACGCCAACTTTTTAGAATAAATGGTGGAGAGTTACGTTATCAAAGTGGTAATAATAATTCCGCATTATATATTGAGTGTAAAGGAGATGTTGAAGTAAATGGAGGCTTGGTTATAAATGATACCAATCGAGGATTAAATGATTCTGGTTTGTATATGAGCGGAAATGGAACTCAAGCCAACCCACAACATCTTAAAATTTCATCCAATGTATCAACTATTGCAAGAGAACGTTTTTTTGCTACCAGTAGCACCTATATCGTAGAAGAATACGCTGGAGCGATTGAGCAAAATACAGTGTTTGGAGATATCACCGACGATATAAGGTCTGGCTATATCGGCTTACAGGACAAAGGAAATGTGTTAACCATAAATAATTCAAGTTCAAACGGCGTTAACTTAAGTAGAAGTAAAACCATATCTGACACACTTAGACTTTTGGGTGGTACTTTGAACAAAGGTTCAAACACATTAAACATCGCTACGGGAGCAACAATTGAGCGTAGCGGAGGTAATCTAAATGAAGCTCCAACTTCTTTTGGATCTAGCGTCAACTTACTATACAGCGATTTTTCTAGTGCTGTAACTATGGGCGATGAAGTGCCTGCTACAGATATTATAGAAAACTTCACAATTTCAAATACGAGTGGTGTAATTGCAGACCGTGATTTTACGGTTAACGGCACCTTAGATTTAGCTGTGGCTAACCCCAATGCAACAAATGGTTTGTTAGAACTAGTTAGGGATTATACAGGTTATGCTCAAACCCCTTATGGTAGTGCAAATTTCGCAGATAGCACCCATCCATCCAATGATTTAGATTCTTATACTTTAACCATGGGCAGTTCAGCTTCAACAACAGGAATTGGTGATGTCACTGGTAAAATAAGACGTGCTAATCTTGTGGCTGGTACCACTTATGATTTTGGACATAATAATACTAGACTTACCTTCAATTCTGTAAATGGTAGCGCCATCCCATCAGCCGTATCTGTACTGGTGTCTAGAGGTGATTTTGGCGAGCATATAGATAATGGAGGGTCTGTGGATATCAACGGATTTACGGCCAACCGGAATAGTGTAAAGCGTTTGTACCAAATCCAACGTCAAGGAGGAGGTGTGCAATCACGATTTACAGTACGTTTTGCTTACCAAGAGGATGAGTTAAACGCTAATGAAGAGACAGAACTCATCACTTGGGATCACCATTTACCGTATTTTGGGCTTACTCCTCATGAACACGGAAGAACGAGTTTTAGCAATGCTGAAAATTATGTAGAATTAAGTAACCATTCAGTTTTTTATTTAGCTGAGGAGGGCGATACTGAATTTACAAAATACTGGATGCTTTCAGAAAAAGAAAGCGAAGGGGACTATGTGTGGCTAGGTGCTGTTGATATAGAAAATGGCTGGAATTCCCTTTCTAACTGGAACGGAGGGCGCGTTCCAGATGAAACTGCAAATGTAACCATTCCTAGTAGCGATGTTTATGGCGTTGCACCAAGGATAAATTTAAATAGTGGATTTTCTGAGCCTGAATCTACAGAGGTTATAACTGGTGAAGGTGTAAGGATGAGAACTTTGGAGATAGCTGGTAGCGCATTGCTCGAGATAGTAGGGGGTCAAGATATTTTCCTTTATGGTGGACCTAACGTAGATGGTGATGGCATTAACTTTAGTACTATAGCCTCAAACGGGACGATTAATCCAGGAGAAAGTACAGTGCATTTATTGGATGATGCTACGGCCTCTTCAGCAACAATTTCTGGTACAGTTTCATTACATAATTTAGTGGTTTCAGATAATGCTAATCTTGATGTGTTGTCTGATGCTGTAATTGATATTCAAAATAGCCTTGTGCTCAATTCTGGTGCTAGCGTGGATGCTACAACTCAACCCAACACAATTCGCTATACTGGTGAAGATCAAACCATAGCAGAAATTGGCGGATACCACACCTTAGATTTATCATCAACTGGAACAACTATTTTACCAGCTAATTTAGATATTCATGGAGACTTGTTGGTCAATCAATCTACAGGGCTAGATTTATCCTCAGTGGATTTACGTTTTTTAGGAGGGGCTCAAAGCATACAGAGTGTTCTATCAAACCTTTCATTAGGCTCTGTAACTCTTGATAATTCAGATGCAATTACTACAACTGTCAATACGTTGGACATAAGCGATTTAAAATTAATCAATGGTGTTTTTGAAGTAGAATCTGGTGCAAACTTAATTTTAAGCAGCTTGTTAAGTAGAACCAACGGGCATTTGGGAGGAAATGGCACAATTGAACTGGCTGGCCCTACCGATATAGATGCTGGACTTTTTCAAAATGATATTCATGAAGGTAGTTTAACGCTTAACATATTAAACGAAGACTTTAGCATTGTTGATGGGTTTGAAGTAAAAGGAAACCTCAATCTTACGGAGGCTAATGTGCCGTTGGGGACACAAACTTTGAAGCTCGGCGGAAATCTCACCAAAACCAATGGAAGTATAGATGCAAGTCAGGCTGTGATAGAATTTACAGGTGCAGATAGTCAATCTATTGCATCTGAAGCTTTTGCCAATAATACAGTCAGTCAGCTTGTAAACTCTGGCGCAGGTGGCCCCAATCTCAATAACGAACTCAATGTTACCGATTTGGTACAAGTGAATTCTGGGACCATTCAATCTAATGATGGCAACTTAGTATTAAAATCAGATGCTTCAAAAACAGCTTTTGTTGGGCCAATAGGTATTAATGGCGACATTACTGGTGAGGTGATAGTAGAACGTTTTATACCTGCCAAAAGAGCGTTCAGGTTTTTTGCATCACCTGTAACTTCAAGCACTAGCATAAGAGAAAACTGGCAAGAAGGAGGTGACAACTCTCCTGGTTTTGGAACCCATATTACTGGTGCTGGAGGTAGTGCTAATGGTTTCGACCCAACCAATACAAATAACTCGTCATTTTATAAATTTAATAACACTACAGGTGTGTATGATGTTGTTACTAATACCAATGTAAACACACTGGAAGTTGGTGATGGATATTACTTATTGGTTCGCGGAGACAGAACTATAGACTTGAGCAATAACCAATCTCCTGCAACAGAAACTATTATTAGAACCAAAGGTGTTTTGCAAAAAGGGAATTATTCTCCAGGCAATATTTCTGATGCCGATGGTTTAAATTTTAAACTTATAGGCAACCCATATCAATCTCCAGTAGATATGACGGAAGTCTTATCTGCATCCCAATCCAACAACTTAAATTTTAATTTTTATTGGGTGTGGGATGTAAAAGTAAATGAAAGAGGAGGATTCGTAGCTGTTGATTTGTCTGATGGTTCCAATAATAATCCAGTGAGTAGTGCAAATCAGTTTTTACAAGCGTCTCAGTCCTTTTTTATCCAAACAGATGACCCAGATGTTGATGGTAGCATTACCTCATTGGTATTTTCAGAGGCTTCAAAGAATGTAAATCAATTAAATACTGGTGCTTATGGTCCAATTGTAGCATCTGAGTTCGTTGAGGATTCAAAACGCGTGAATCAAAAAAATAATGATCCAAACGGTCAATCTTCAACCTCTATTATTAAAAAAATGAAAATCGATTTGCTTTACGCTGATCAAAGCATTGAAGATGAAAATGTACTAGATGGTACCATCATAAAATTTAATGATAACTACACAAATGCCATCGACTTAACAGACGCCGCAAAACTTTTTGTTCAAGATGAAGAAATTGCAACTACGGTTGAAGGGGTTAACTTGAGTATTCAAAGTCGTCTAAACCCAGTAGTGGATGACATAATTGAAATAGATATAAGTAAGCAACGAAATTTAAATTATGCCCTAAGAATTGATGCTCCAAAATTTGATGGATTAGATATGGTCTTAAAAGATAAGTATACAGGTGAACAAACCCTAATCAACCAAAATAGTCATACCGTTTATTACTATACAATAGATAATGATGCCTCCGCTCTTAGTGATAGGTTTGAAATTTTATTTCAAGAGATCACCCTAAGCACAGGTTCTGATGTTTTGGCTTCTGATATCCAACTTTATCCAAATCCGAATAAAGGTAATTTCAATGTTGTACTGCCTTCAAGCTTTTCAGGTTCTAATGTCGTGATTTTCTCAGCTATGGGACAAAAGGTATATGAAAATACGCTTTCCAACAAAAAAGCTCAGCTAGAATTTAATTTGGAAGGTTCTTTGTCTTCAGGAATTTATTTTTTGCAGCTTGAAATTGATTCTAAAACTATCGTAAAAAAAATAATTGTTAACTAGTGAATATTTTATTAATGACAAACTCTTTTAAAATTGTATTGTTGTCTAGCTTTTTATTATTGACAGAATACATGTTTGCCCTTCAAGTTACACCTCCTGAAATTGATACTGATGATTCTGGTGCTGGTAGTAGTATTGCTGCATCAGTGCCAAGCTCTGGATTAATAATTCTTTTGATATTAGGCTCTATTATAGGGATATGGTATTTTTCTAAACAGAGACAAAATTCATAAACCTTCCAGATTCTTTGGATGAAATTCAATACAGCATTACTTACCCAAACGAAATGATGCTGGATTTTATGTAGCCATTTGTAGTTAAAATTAGATGTTATAAATATTCAGTATTAAACTTCTGCTCTGTAAGGTTTAATACTGAATATTTTTTCTATTTTTACTAAAAATCGAGTGATATGAAATTAATTTTTACAGTTTTAGCCGTTTTTCTTACAGCATTCAGTATAAATGCCCAAGATCAATACATCTATTGTGGCCAACTTATAGACGTAGAGTCTGGACAGGTGCTCTCTCAAAAAACCATTATTGTCAAAGATGATATGATACACGCAGTGGAAGATGGATTTGTAAAGGTTCCCAAAAAAGCTCAACTTGTAGACTTGAGAGAATCTACAGTATTGCCAGGTCTATTTGATATGCACGTGCATTTGGAATCCGAAACTTCAAAAGATAATTATATCAAGCCTTTTACCTTCAACGAAGCAGATGTAGCCTATGAAGCACAAGTCCATGCTAAAACAACCTTGCTAGCTGGATTTACATCCGTAAGAGATTTAGGCGGAAGTGGTGTAAATACAAGTCTAAGAAATGCTATTAATAAAGATCAAGTGGTTGGCCCTACAATTTACTCTGCAGGGAATTCTATTGCAACAACTGGAGGCCATGGAGATAGAACTAATGGCTACAAAGCAGATTTGATGGGAAGTCCTGGTCCGGCAGAAGCGGTAATAAACGGTGTAGCAGAAGCTAGACAAGCGGTGAGACAACGTTATAAAAATGGCTCTGACGTAATCAAAATCACTGCTACAGGAGGAGTGTTAAGCGTCGCTAAAAGTGGTGAGAATCCTCAATTTTTTGAAGATGAAATACGAGCCATCGTAGAAACTGCAAATGATTACGGGATGCTTACAGCCGCTCATGCGCATGGTGATGAAGGTATGCAACGTGCAGTTCGCGCTGGAATAAAAACCATTGAGCATGGAACGATGATGTCTGAAGAAACTATGGATTTGATGATAAAACATGATGCCTACTACGTGCCCACTATAACCGCAGGAAAAAGCGTTGCTGAACTTGCTGAAATAGAAGGGTATTATCCTGATTTGGTCACTCCCAAAGCTAAAGCTATTGGACCAAAAATTCAAAGTACATTTGAGAAAGCTTACAAAAGAGGGGTGAATATAGCTTTTGGTACAGATGCTGGAGTCTTTCATCACGGGCTTAATGCAAAAGAGTTTGGTTACATGGTTGAAGCTGGAATGCCTCCGATGGAATCTATCCAATCTGCTACGGTAACCGCAGCAAAACTGCTTAACGTATTTGATGATTACGGGTCAATCCAACCTGGTAAAAAAGCAGACCTTATTGCTGTGAGTCAAAACCCACTAGACAACATAGCTACATTGGAAAACGTTTCTTTTGTTATGAAACATGGCAAGGTGGTTAAGGATTCTAATTCAAAAAGCCTTTAAGACGAAAGGGAAAGTAATCTTTCTGTTAATATCAATTAAAATGTAAGAAGGGATAAAGCCATCAATTGTCTTTATTCCTTTTTCTTTCTTTTAGTATTTTGGAGTACATTATAACAATGTAAACCACTACTACTACCATAGCAAGGTACACCCAATTATCTTGAAAGAATTCTGAAAATTCTCCTGGACCATAGGTTTTGTCTTCTGGTTTTGGTAAATGTATCTGCATAGCTAGTGTATTTAAATTACTTTGAATTTATCCATTGATTAGACCAAATAGCCTTAGGGCTCTACATATAAAAGTATATTGGAAAGAATGTTTATAGACCTTTTATGAAATTACCTAATGTATCTCCAAAATTTAACTGAGTATCAACTTGGTGTTTGTCCAATTTTTTGTGTACAGAAAGTCCCCAAAGTATAAACTCCATCCAAAAGAACTTTTCTTCCTCTTTTACATTAGAAACATATTTATGGAGCATTTGTTCTAAAGGTTTAATTTTAGCCAAGGCAGATTGATATTCTACATTGGAATCATCTTCAAAAAACTGAATGTCATCGTGTTCCATAAACCATTTTACAACCTCATCATAAGATTGTGACTCCCCTTTCTTTTCTAATTTTTTGATTTCAGGAAAGTGCTTAGGGTATAAATTTAAAATTGCCGACTCTATCAACTGCTGTGCTACAAATTCAGCGCCTTCTTCTTCGCCTTCATATACAAGCTCTACTTTTCCAGTAATGGCTGGTACAATTCCATTAAAATCGCTTAGCCTAATGCAGGTGGTTTCATCGCCATTTACTATAGCTCGTCGTTCTGCTGTACTCATTAAATTTTCAAATGCTGTAATGCTTAATCTTGCGCTCACTCCACTTTTGGCATCTATGTAGTGACTTTTTCTCGCTTCAATTGCTATTTGCTCTAAGAGTGTTTGAGCAAGATCAGGTACTTTAATAGCTTTTTGCTTAAATTCAGATAAATTAGCTTCTTGTTGAGTTATTTGTTTAGCAATTTCAATGTCTTTTGGATAGTGTGTCAAAATTTGGGATCCAATTCTATCTTTTAATGGTGTCACTATACTTCCCCGGTTGGTATAATCTTCGGGGTTAGCTGTAAATACAAACTGTAAATCTAAGGCTAGCCTTAGGTTAAATCCACGTATTTGTACATCACCTTCTTGAAGAATGTTGAATAAAGCCACTTGAATACGGGCTTGCAAGTCTGGCAATTCATTAATCACAAATATGCACCTGTTGGCTCTTGGAATCATTCCGTAATGGATAACTCGCTGGTCAGAATAACTCAATTTTAAGTTGGCAGCTTTTATTGGGTCTATGTCCCCTATGAGGTCTGCTACGGTTACATCTGGTGTAGCCAATTTTTCTGCAAAACGTTCACTCCTATGTAGCCACTCGATTGGAGTCTCATCTCCTTGTTCTGCAATACGTTCTTTAGCATAAAGAGAAATAGGGTGGAAGGGATCATCGTTAATTTCAGAACCTTCTACTACGGGTATGTATTCATCCAACAAATTGAGGAGTTGTCTTGCAATTCTTGTTTTTGCTTGACCTCTAAGGCCTAATAAATTGATATTATGCTTAGATAAAATAGCTTGTTCTAATTGAGGAATAACGGTATGTTCATAACCATATATGCCTTCAAAGGAAGACTTATTATGCTTAAGGTTGAAAATGAGATTATTTCGGAGTTCCTCTTTTATAGAGCGCGAAGTATAATTGTTTTCTTTTAAATCCCCTAAAGTCTTAAGTGCAGTAAGTTGCATATTAAAGTTTTTTTCGTTTGTTATTTTCGTAGTCCTCAAAGATCATTTCTCCTAAACCTTTAAGTCCGGAAAAATAAGCTCTTCCTTGATTAGATTTTGTGAATTCTCTCACAAATTGCTGTAAGTAAGGGTCTGAGGCAATCATGAAAGTGGTAATTGGGATATTTAGCTTCCGCGCTTGTGCAGCCATGTTATAGCATTTTTTGGTAATGGTTTCATCTAGACCAGCACTGTTTTTGTAGTAACTACCATCAGACAGCTTTAGACAACTCGGCTTACCATCCGTAATCATAAAGATCTGCTTGTTAGCATTTCTTTTTCGACTCAATATTTTCATAGCTAATTGTAAACCTGCTACAGTGTTGGTATGGTAAGGTCCAACTTGTAAATAGGGTAAATCAACAATTTTAACTGGCCATGAGTCGTTGCCAAATACAATAATATCCAAAGTATCTTTAGCGTATTTCGTAGTAATCATTTCAGCAAGAGCCATGGCAACTTTTTTAGCTGGTGTTATTCTATCTTCACCATAAAGAATCATACTATGGCTAATGTCAATCATAAGCACCGTACTCATTTGGGTTTGATGGTGAGTATCATTGACTACTAAATCCTTTTCAGACATCGTAAAGTCATCAATACCGTGATTGATTTGAGCGTTTTTAAAGCTTTCTGTCATTGAGACTTGGTCAAAACCATCTCCAAACTGAAAATCTCTTAAATCGCCAGTTTTTTCTTCCCCTACTCCAGAATGTTTGGTTTTGTGTTTACCAGCTCCACCTCTTCTTAACTTACCAAAGATTTGTTCTAAGGCGTGCCTTCTAATGGCTTGTTCTGTTTTATTGGTAATTTTAACCTCAGAGCCGCCATTGGGTTGAATTTCTTCACGGATGTAACCTTTCTTTTTTAAATCTTCAATAAAGTCATCAATCGTATAATCTTCGTGGGTAAGTTCATAAGCTTTATCCAGCTCTCTTAGCCAATCTATGGCTTCATCAAAATCTCCAGAGGTGTGTGTGATCAATTCCATAAAGATATCCAATAGCTTATTAAACAAGCTTGTATCTTCTTCATAGGTCTTAAAAACTATTCCTTTTCTATAATTTGCCATATTTTAAAGGTACTAGAAATATGAGCAGTATAAGAATAAGTTTCTGTTAAACTGTTTTTAAAATAACTGATTCTTCTCTAGGTTTTTGTAAGGTATTTTAGCCTGAATTTAACCACTAATGCAATGCTTCTGATGAGCATCCATACAAAAAAAGCTATCCATATAGCATAAAGCTTAAGCCCTAAGTAATCAAATAAAATAAGCGTGGGCCAGAAACCAAGAAACGTAGCTGACAATAACACATTTCTGAGATACTTTGCCTCTCCAAGTCCTTTGAAAACTCCGTCAAACATAAAGGCTATCGCGTTAACTGGTTGCATAATCAACACCAACCAAAAGACAGATGAAAATAAGAGCAATACCTGCTCGTCTTTGTTAAAAATGAGACCAATTTCGTTATAAAATATAGCGCAAATTCCTGCTAATGTAAGCGCAATAACTACTGCATATTTACTGATGTCTTTACTCAAATTCCATAATTTGGTGTAGGCCTTAGCTCCTAGTAATTTTCCTCCAATGGCATTTCCTGCATTCGCATATCCATCAATAAAAAAGGAAAAAAACAACCAGATGTTCATCAAGATACTTTGAGCTGCTATATAGTTCTTTCCATAGCCTGTAGCATAGGAATTAGCCAAGTAAATGGCAATGTTTAGTGCTAGTGTTCTCAAAAATAAATTAGAAGCCATCGCAAGGAGTGGCTTTAAATTTGGATTGATGTTAAGACTTAATTTAAGGTGAAATGGTGTTTTGTTTATAAAAAAATAAAAAGCCATACCAAGCATTACTCCTTGAGCAACTACACTAGCCATAGCAGCGCCTTCCAGATGCAATGCTGGTATAAATCCATCAATTCCGTATACCAAAATAAAATTGAGACCAATATTTACAGCACCACCTACTAAGCTGCATTTCATTGCCCATAGTGTGTTTTGCAAGCCCCTAAAAACTCCAAAAATCGCAAAAGTTACGAGAGTGAACGGATAGCCTAAAGCTCTAATTCTATAGTAACTCTGCGTGTATTCCAAAATTAAACCTTCTGCATTATAGGC
>PXBV01000201.1 GCA_003565575.1 Psychroflexus sp.
TAGAAATTAATAATTTAGCAATCATTAAAATTATGATAATTTAATCTTTACAATTATTTAAAAATAAACTATGTTCAATAAACTTATCACTTAGGAGAATAATTAAATCCGTTTTAGTATTCATGAAATTCACTTTTTATCAATTAATTTCAGCCACATCTCTGATGTTTTTGTTGTCTTGTACGATTAACGGCAATGAAGAGAATCAGATTAAAGATAAACCCAATATTCTTTGGATTACTACTGAAGACATGAGTCCTCGTCTCAGTGTTTATGGGGATAATCTGGCTAAGACACCTCACCTTGATGAATTCTTCAAAGAATCTTTACAGTTTACTAACGCCTATAGTGTTTCTGGAGTTTGCTCTCCAAGTCGTGCCAGTTTAATTACAGGTATGTATCCAACTGCTTTTGGAGCTCAACATATGCGAACAATTAAAAGAACTGGTGCTTTAGATAAAATAAAAGATCCTGAGTTATTGGCAATTCCAACTTATGAGGCAGTTCCTCCAGTTGGAGCTGTAACTTTTTCAGAATTATTCAGAAGAGCTGGATATTATACTACCAATAACAGTAAAACCGATTATCAATTTCATGACCCCATTACGGCATGGGATGAGAGCAGTGATAAAGCCCATTGGCGAAACCGACCAGATCCAGAACAACCTTTCTTTTCCATTTTTAACATCATGATGACACATGAGTCGAAAGTTTGGATGAATGCAGAAATGCCTTTATTGGTTGATCCAAAAGACATAGAAGTCCCTCCATATTATCCTGATACCGAAATTGTAAGAAACGATATGGCCATTCATTATAGTAATATTATAAGAATGGACTCTATCGTAGGAAAAATTTTAAATGAATTGAAAGAGGATGGCTTAGAAGATAATACCATTGTTTTTTATTACAGCGATCACGGGGATGGACTTCCTAGGATGAAACGTTGGACCTACGATTCAGGTATAAAAGTCCCTCTGGGAGTTAAGCTTTTAAATTCTGATCGTGCTGGAGAAAAAACAGATCAAATGGTGAGTTTTGTAGATTTTGCACCTACCGTATTATCCTTAGCAGGTATTTCAATTCCCGATTATATGCAGGGTAAGGCATTTCTCGGAAAAGAGGGAAAAGAGCCGCGCGAGTATATTTTTGCGAGTCATGATCGCATGGATCCTTCGGTTAATTGTATCAGAACGGTACGCGGTAAGCGCTATAAATATATGCGGAATTACCTCCCAGAAAAGCCCTACGTTCAGTTTTTACCTTATCGAGATCAAATGCCGCTAATGCGTGAAATTCTAAAAATGAAAGAAGAAGGGAAAGGTAATGACATTCAAAAGCTTTGGCTGGCAGATTCAAAACCCACAGAAGAATTATACGATCTCCAAACCGATCCTCACGAAATTAATAACCTGGCCGAAAAACCTGAATTTATGGACATAAAATCACGCCTTAGTCAAGAGCTAGACTCATGGATTGAAGCCAATAACGATCCTCTTACCTTACCAGAAACTGAAATCATTAAAAACCTTTGGCCTCCTTATGGTGAGCAACCCGTTACCCAAAGACCTATCATGGAAGTGGAAGCCAACTATTTTAGTTTAAAATGCAACACAGATGGAGCTTCCATTGCTTATCAGCTAAACGATTCCATTGGAACTAAACATTGGAAATTGTACACCAAACCGATTTTAAAATCTGAAGTAGATTCATTAAATGCTGTAGCCATAAGAATTGGCTTTAAGCAAAGTGAAGTGTTGCAATTCAAGAGAAACTTATAGGAAAAGCTTACCCATGAAAAATTTCACATTTGATATTGATGTAGTCATCTGTAAAATCTTCAAATAATATAATATCTGGTGATTGTGTTTTTGTCAAAAACTGGAAACAATAAATCAGTAACTACCCATTTATTTTTTTAAAAAAAACCTCAAGTCAAGCTATAACAAAAGTTTAGACTCTTAGAATTTTTTTTATGTTACATCTACTAATAGAATTGTATTATTAGTTGATTGTGTCTCTATTTTTTTCTTTTACTTCCGCCTCTAAACGTTCAATCTTTTCTAGAGCTTTTTCTAGTTCTTTTTGGTTTTTTTGTCTTCTTTCTTCTTGTGCTTTCGTAGTCTTGTCTAATTCGTTTTGAAGTTTTTCTTGGGCTTTCAATTTCTGCTGAATTTCTTTCTCTAAACGCTTTTGCTCTTCATTTTTTTCATCAATTTCACGTTGCATAGCCTCTTGTGTTTTAGCCTTTTCTTCAAGTTTTCTTAGACGCTCTCTCTGCTCTGCGTTAGATTTCTCTAAAGTTTTTAAGGCTTCTATTTGTTGTTCATCAAGGTTTGAATCATCTTCAGTTTTATTTGAACTTGTTGGTTCATTTGAAGATTCTTCACCTCTGTTTTTATAACGCGATCTTCGATTTCTCTGCTCAGACCTTCCCTCGTATCTTCCAGAAGGCTTCTGTTCTAAACGTTCAATGCGTTGCATAAGGCTAAGAATTAAAGCATCCTTATCGTCGCTAGAAGCACTCGTATTTGTGGTGTTTTGTTGATATTTTTCATCTATACCTTGCAAAATTCTATCGATCAGACTTTCAAACTCCTCTGGAGTCATTTTCAAGTATTCTCCACTATCTGTACGTGTCTTTTCAGAATAAAGCTTTTCAAGGCGCTCAACGTCTTTTAAACTAGCATTCAAAGCTTTTCGGTCTTCTAGGATAGAAACCGCTTGAGCTGTATTTCGTTTTTGGTATGCTGCATTATAATCTTTATCCAGTTGTTCTAGTTTTTCATTATATTCTTTTTTAAGCTTTTGTATTCTTTTGTACTCTTCTCGCTTATCTTCAGAGCTCCATAATTGCTGACTTACACGTTCATCAAAATCATCATCTTCTGGTCTACTTTTGATTTTTTTGCCAATCTGAAATTTAACCCCTGCATTAAACATAATATGTGATTGTAATACATCCGTTCCTCCTGTATGAGAAGCATCCAATGAGGATGTTGCCATAGCGCGAGCACCTCCTGTAAGTAAAACGTGGCGACCTAGAGGAATATCTAAACCTAAACCAGCATTTGCAAATGCTGTACTTGGCGCAGCAGTAGACGGTTCTGTGCTTTGGTAGCCAGATAGCGTATTCAGGTAACCCCCACCCAAGATAAGATAAGGATTTACACCTCGACCATCATTCAATTTCGCTCTGAATTCTAGACCATACATATTGAGTTGGTCAAAATCATCAATACCTAA
>PXBV01000270.1 GCA_003565575.1 Psychroflexus sp.
AAAGTTTTACATTTTTTTTATTGTGAAGTAAACTTCACAATAAAAAAAACGTGACAATAAAAACTCAAAATATGAAATAGTAATTTAAAGAAAATATAGTAATTTTGAAAAAAGACAAGGGTTAGTGCTTTTCATAGGATGCGCTGTTGGCAGTATTGGTTCTATTCAGCATCTGATTCACTATCAAATAATTCGTGTAGTTTCTTCTGTAATATTTTTTTGTCAGGAAGTTGTGTTTTATAATCAGAAATCATTGTTGGCGATAGACTTCGGCTTAATGCGTATTCTACAACTTCACTATCCTTATCTTTACATAATAAAATCCCAATACTTGGATTTTCATTTGCCTTTTTTATGTCTCTATCTAAAGCTTCCAAATAAAAATTCAATTGCCCTAAATGGTCTGGCTTAAATTTGTCCGTTTTAAGCTCAAACGCCACTAAACATTGAAGTCCACGATGATAAAATAGCAAATCAATAAAAAAGTCACTATTCCCTACTTGTAATTTATGTTCTTCACCAATAAACAAAAAGTCTTTACCAAGTTCAAGAATGAATTTTTTCATTTGTTTAATAAGACCACGCTGTAAATCCTTTTCACTATGGCGCTCAGGTAAATTTAAAAATTCAAAAACATAACTATCTTTAAATGTGTTTGTCAAGTCTTGATTATTATCTCTCAACGCTGTCGAGAGTTTTGAGTTTCCAATCATTGTCCGCTCAAAAAGGCTAGATGAGATTTGTCGGTCAAGTTCTCGAAAGCTGTAACCTTCTCTTTTAGCTAGTTTTAAGTAAAACTCTCTTTCTTCATTGTTCTTACACCTGGAAAAAATGGCTAGATTGTGAGACCAACTAATTTCTCTCAACAGTGTTGAGAGTTTTGGAAAGTCTTTGTAAGTTTCGTAAAACTGTTTCATTCTCCAAATATTTTTATCGGAGAATCCTTTGATTTCAGGTTCAGTTTCATGAATATATTTTGATAATTCAATTACAACAGAGTCGCCCCATTCTGCTTGTTCAATTTTATTACTGATATATTCTCCAATGTTCCAATAAAGGTTAATCAATTCAGCATTTACTGATTTTATTGCGTTAGCTCTAGATTTTTTAATCAGTCGAATTATATCAGCAAATCGTTTATCCATTATCGAGTTTAATTTGCCTACAAATTTATATTTTTAAATCGGAAGTTCTCTATTGAAACCGGAATTTCACCATTACTGCCAACGTGTCGCAGCTAAGAAACGTGGGGCTTTTCGAAGCAATTCCCTGTCTGCCCGTGACAAAGATAGCCACGAAGAACAAACCTTGCTAAAAACCACTACCTGCCCCATGTTTTCTTAGGTGCTGTTGTAAGCCGTTTTTTTTAATTTATTTTGATTTTATCCAATAGGTTTTTCAATCGTTCAAGTAGTTCATCATAAAAAACAAATTCAATGTCCTTTAAACTTTCTCTTAAATTTTTAAAATGATTGAGTTTCTTTTTGCTGTTAAGTTCTGCTGTCGAACCTGCAACTATAATCACTCTCGGGTTAATAATGTTAACGTCAATACCTTCCTCACTTTCAGTTTCAGTCTCTTCCTTTATTGACTTTGTATAGCTAATTGCATTTTCTTTTGATTTTTGCAAATAGTCTGTTGCCTGAGCAATAACCATTGACACGTCCTTTGTCCAATACCAAGTTTTATGGCTTGAGTCATATTGAATTAATGGCGTACTGCTTTTTTTGAGTTCGTAGAAATCAATATAACCGTAAATGTCAACCAACACTAAATCTGGGTATTTGGTGATTCCTGTAGCAATATTCTTATAATTTATTTTATGAGCGTATCGAGTGTCGAAAAGCGTGATATATTCATCAAAGAATTTTTGCCACTGACTTTCTGGAGGATTGTCTTTTAATAAAGCTTCATATTTTGAGATAATCTCTTGTAAAGTAAGAATTTGAGCATTCTTTTGTAAACCAAAGGACATTCTTTTGACCAAATCTGCTCTCTTATATTTTTTTGCAGCTTCAACATAAAATTCTCCAATCTTCTCAATATCATCCGCAGTAAGTTGGTCAATCAATTTTTGATTTAGATTTCTTAAAATCAGTTTTTTGTTATTGTTCGTTTCTTTGTGGTCAAAACCGATTTCTGGAAAAATTTCCACTAAGAAATTCTTTACAAGTATCTTCTTGGTATCATTACAAGCTCGCTGTTCTTGATTAGTACTTGATAGTAATTCTGTTAAGTCATCAAGATTTATGAAGAGAGTTTTTCGTACTTTTTTAGAATCTACACTTTCTGAGATTACAATTTTGTTTACCCGCTTATCATTAAATTGATACTTGAAAAAATTATTGAGAGTATTGTCCGAAAACCCATAACCAAAGCCACTAAATAAATAAGGTATTTCTTTAAATTCTCTTAATTCAATTGACTTTATAGTTTGCCCATCAAAATCAAAATAATAATCTTTATCCTTCTGTTCGTATATTTTGACAAATTCCTTGCTTTCATCTTCTTTATGTTGTCGATAGACTACTTTCTTCTCTCCGACCACTTCTTCAAAAAGAAGTAGTTTTTTAGTTTCAAGGAATTTTTCTTTCATAGTATTTTTACTTCATTTCAGGTTTTCCTAAATCTCCTAACTTTTTATTCAATGCCTCTCTTTTAACCCTTGTTCTTTCTGGTTGTACGAAATAGAAGTCAAATAACATTTCTAGTACTTCTAAAGTCCATTCCGCCTCACCTGGTTCAACGGGAATAACTTCTCCCGTTGATTCACTTTTGGAAGGATGAGCAGCAAAATTTCCAATATTCCTTATAGCATCGATACTATCAGATAAATGAGTTGGTAGTTTATTGCTATCAATTACTTGTTGAATTTCGTTTGCAAGATTTCCATGTTTAACTCCTGATTCTTCACGCAGCAATAACTGCAAACATCTACGACTCAAAGCTGCACTTGCTTTTGGACTATCAGGGAGAACAATTACTGCTTCGTTATAGTCTATACTAAACATATTTGGCACTTCAGGAGGTAGAGGGTTTCTATTACCCACTTTTGGTCTGATAAGAATCATTTTTTCAATGGTTGATGCAGAAAACCCACCCCCTTGATATTTAGTCCATTTCCCATTTATTAAATAGTATATATGTCTTTTACAATTTGGTGATGGACAAACTCTTTTTCGAATTCCCCAATCTCCATCAACATCTGTCCCCAAATCATAATCTTTAATTTGGTCATG
>PXBV01000161.1 GCA_003565575.1 Psychroflexus sp.
AGAGGTTATACCTCTAAAATACGATGAGTTAAAACGTCTAAATGACGGAAATTTTATAGCTTCAATAGGAAATAGAAAAGGTAAAGTAGATAGGTTTGGGAATGAAGACTTGAATTTACAATTTGAAACTTCAAATCTTTTCTCATCAGAAATAAACTTCGGTGAAAAAGGCTTAGCACTAGTAAAAGAAGACGAAAAATTTGGTTTTATTGATAAAGAAGGTAATACAGTTGTTGATTTTATATATGATATAGCTTACCCGTTTAATAATAGTGATATAACTAGAGTAGCGATTAAAGACAAATTACAATACGGATCCAAAACAAAATATGGATATATTAATACTGAAGGAAAATTGATTACACCTATTATATACGATTTTATTTATCCATTTAAAAATGGTTTTGGATGGGTTAAAAAAAATGGATTAATGACCTTTGTTAATGAAAACGGACAAGAGATTATTGAACCAAAATACACACAGCTTTTATTTAAGGACTCAAGAAAGGATAAGATTGGGTATTCTGGGTATGAATTTAATGAGGGTTTAGCTAGGGTTAAGAAAGGCAATAAGTTTGGGTTTATTGATACAAATGGAAACCTAATCATTGACATCATTTATAATCAAGCTAGCCATTTTGAAGGTGGTGAAGCTACTGTAGTCCACTCTGCTTTTGGATTAACTAAAATTAAACATCCAAATCCACTCCCTAATTACTAGAATACTAATTGTAATGTAAATTGTAGTGTTAAATTTTGATTATTTGACTGTGAACGGCAAAGACTAAAAGTATATTTATGAAAATTTTAAGACCTCTAATTTTATTTCTATTTTTCTTTTTAGGTTTCACAACTTACGCCCAAATCGAATTTTACTACGGCGACCCAGAAGAACGTTATGAGATTAACCAAGAAACCGAAGACGAAATCGTCAAAGCTTTTTTACAAGAGCATAAAGCTGTCGCTATAGAATTCAACCCCAATTCAAACTCTCGTTTTCCAGCTCGAATCCAAAATAAAAAAGGAAATTGGGTGCTATTTTTTATTGAAGGCTGGGCAAGACCTCAGCTGTTTTTACCTAAGAAAGCCAAACGTTATACTTTTCAATTTCCAAAACCTGCTCAAGAAGATATACAGATGACCTGGGCGACTCGAAAAGGCCGCACCTATTGGGTCAATCTAGAAGACAAAAGCATCGAAACGAGGTTGAAGTTTGATGAAGTGAAACTTACCTCCAAAACAGTGCAAGACCGATTTACAGACGATGAGGTTGAAAGAATAGATAAAATAGTAGTTAGGATAGGCGATAAGTGGGGGTTGATTGAGCCAAGTGGTTACCATGCCCCTGGCTTTTATATCAGTAGAGATTTTTTGTATAACTCCCCAGAAGAAGTACCACAAGCCAGAAGTTTGGATGATGGTCAATTTCAGATGGTAGAAGATATAAGGAAAACATATAAGGTTGACCTAATAGAAGTCTTAGATGATCATGGTTATTATCTTAAAGGTCGAAAAAAAGGAACTCAAGACTTTGGGCTTTTTATGGGAGAAAATGAGGTATCTCAAACCATACCTATGAGATATAGTAACATCAAACGCCAAAGAAATATGGACATTTTTGAAGTCTGGAAAGATGATAAAGTGGGGTATTACAATTCTGAATTTGAACGCATTAAAGCACCTATTTACGATGATTTTCATTTGATGCATCTCGATTACACTTGGGGTTGCGCCCTCCAAAAAGATGGATTTTGGCAGCTTTTTGATGTGTTTGATGGAAGTTTAATGGTGCAAGGTAAAGCTGAAACTTTAGAAGAATTGCAAGAGGTGTGGTTTCGTCAATACTAGTGATTTAAACATATTAAAATTCGAATAGTCATTGAAATCTTTAACATAAACTATCTCGTTTATTCTTGTTTTTAGTTAAGATAATATACAATTGGTTTATTTAGAGCTGAGCTTTGGATTTAAAATTGACTATTAAGGCTAAAATGTCTAATTTTAAGCTCATTTAAATTCAAATTTCATGAAAAAAATAATTTTTTGTTTAGGCTTCTTATTGCCATTTTTGGGAGTTAGCCAAATTGATTTAAACTATCAAATCCCGCATCAAAACATCACAGAACTTGCAGATGTGACCATGGCGCCTTCTATGAGCATAACCCCAGATGGTGAAAAGGCAGTTTTAATTTATCGAAATCAATTCAAAAGTATTGAAGAGCTTTCTGAAGACGAGCTCAGGTTAGCTGGATTACGTATCAATCCTAAGACCAATATTTCTAGTCGAACACGTTTCTTCACCAATCTTAAGCTTTTTGATCCTTCTAAGAAAAAAGAAATAGATATTAAAGGTTTACCACAAAATCCTAAAATCTCTAATATTAACTGGTCACCAAGGTATAACTTCATTGCCTTTACACATACTACAGCCACAGGAAATGAACTTTGGGTGGTTGACTATAAAAAGCAGTCGGCAAAAAAATTAACAGCTTCTATTGTAAATGCTAATGTAGGAGCCACCTTAAGCTGGTTTCCAGATGAGTCTTCACTATTAGTGAAAACTTTACCAGAAGATAGGCCAGACTTAATCAAAACCGAATTAAAAGTTCCTACAGGACCAACCGTTTCTGTTAACGAAGCTGGAACTGAAGCTCAAAACAGAACCTACCAAGATTTATTATCTAATAAAGATGATGAATTTAATTTTGAAATCCTTGCAACCTCCAACATTCACAAAGTAGATTTAGACGGTAATAAAAGCCTTTGGAAATCAGCTGGGATGTACAGTAGAATTTCTTTTTCACCAGACGGGAATTATGTCATGCTTTCTGAAATCAAAAAACCGTTTTCTTATATTGTAACTTACGGAAGATTTCCTACGTCTTATGACATTTATTCATCTGATGGTGATTTGGTGCATAATTTTGCTGATATTCCCTTAATTGAAGAACAGCCAAAAGGATTTATGTCAACTCGTGAAGGGCCTAGAAGGATGACTTGGAGAAATGATCATCCTGCTACATTAGTCTGGGTAGAAGCACTTGATGAAGGCGATGCCAACAAAGATGTTGAATTTAGAGATGCTGTTTACCAGTTGGAGGCACCATTTAATGGAAACTCGAGTGAACTCGCTAAAACCGAATTGCGTTTTTCTGGGATTACTTGGGGAAATGACAAGACTGCTGTATTAAACCAGTATTGGAGAAACACTCGGACTTCAAGAACAAGCATTTTC
>PXBV01000098.1 GCA_003565575.1 Psychroflexus sp.
GCAGCCTGAAAGTTAAAGCCGCCTGTAACGGCATCTATGTCCAATACTTCTCCGGCAAAATATAAATTTGGGTGAAGTTTACTTTGAAAGGTTTTAAAGTCAATTTCTTTAAGATATACCCCTCCAGCAGTTACAAACTCATCTTTAAACGTACTTTTTCCATTGACATGAAATTCTCCTCTGCAAAGTTCTTCTGTTAATGCCTCTAGCTGAGACTTACTCACACTTGACCAATTAAGTTCTTGGCCTATAGAGATATAATCCAATAAACGTTGCCAAAATCGTTTGGGTAAACCTTCTATAGGGTTGGTGTAGATCAATTGTTTGGGATGCGAGGCTTTCAAACTGTCTAAAACAGCTTTTAAGGTTTCTGCATTGTGTTGAGGTAACCAATTCACGCGTAATTGAAACTGATGATTTAACCGGTAAAACTCTCTCGCTCCCCATGCCGATAGTTTTAAAATACAGGGACCACTTAAGCCCCAATGGGTTATTAAAAGTGGCCCGGAAGAGCTTAGTTGCTTTAATTCTTGTTTAGAAACACCTCTGTCTTTTGTAGTAAAAACTTCAACTTCTGCATTAAGGCTTATCCCAGCAAGATTTTCTATCCGTTTGTCTTTTATATTAAAAGTAAACAAGGAGGGAACAGGTTCAATAACACGATGACCTAGTGTTTCGATTAAGCGCCACATTTTTAAACTACTGCCTGAGGCAATGATGAGGTCCTTGGTAAGCACATGAATTCCTTTCCCTTTGAGCTCCCAATTATGCTCTTGATTTTCCAGCCTTGAAATTTCATGGATGCCGGCATTTGTACTTACCTCAATTCCTAGTGTTTTAGCTTCATTTTCAAAACAATCAATGATGGTTTGAGAAGAATTAGACACAGGAAATACGCGTAGATCCTCTTCAATTTTAAGTTCTACACCTCGCTTTTCAAGCCAAGCAAACATATCGCCAGTCATAAAGCGATGAAATGGACCTATAAGCTCTTTCTGACCTCGAGGATAGTTCTTAGATAAGTTTTTTGGGTCAAATTCTGCATGAGTAACGTTGCAACGGCCACCACCAGAGACTTTCACTTTATTTAAAACGTGTTTTCCTTTTTCTAGGATGCAAATTTTTAATGCTGAATTTGAAGCAGCTAAATTAATACCTGCAAAATAGCCAGCCGCACCACCGCCAATAATAGCTACATCTGTTTTTATAATTTTCATTTAGCAAAAGTAATAACCACCCTCATTTCCAAAACACATCTTCATAGTTCTCTTTAAATGTTTTTTCTTTTAGGTGCAGTTCTAAATAGGTGATATCTTCTGTCGTTAAGTGGGATTGAAGATGTTCAAACAGGACGCGTTCTTCAAATCTAATATGACTAACTATCAATCTCTCTAGGCTTTTTATGTAAGAAATTTCAGGAATTAAATTTTGAAATTTTTTGGCTACATTTTGATGACTAGATTTTAATTCTGAACTTAGTTGAGTTTCTTTATCAAAGAGGCTTCCAATGCACTTTTCTTCTTTTTCAAAATGAGGATTCAAGTAAGAGTGAAAAAACCACGAACAGTAATTCACTATCCGTTGTGGAGCAACTTTATGTTTTAAACCTTGCCTTATCTTGAAGCCTAGAAGTAGTATTTGATGGTGTTCTCTACTAAGTGGTTGAAGCGCAGGATGCCTTCTCAGAGGTCGTTGCAAAATTAAGGGTTTAGAGAAGAAACAATTTGTTTGGCTAAAAACTTTTTTCCAAATTCAGAATTGAGGTAAAGCATATCTTCAGCAACATTTAACAAGCCTAATTCTATGGATATAGCCGGACAATTCAAATCTCGTAAGAGGTCATAGTTTGTTGATTGTAAACTGGTGGTTTTAAAATCTTTCTGTTTAAATGATTCTAGAATTTTGGTTCCAAAATAGGACGATTTTTCTGTAAAGTCGTTATGGGCAACATAGACATCTACGCAATTCCTATCTTTTTGTGTGGAGTAGCTCGCATTAAGAGAAATCACTAAGTCTGGAGAATGTGTTTCTATTTGTTGAATTCTATTAGAGTCAAACTCATTATCTGCTGTAAAAAGAATAATTTCTATATTTTTATCAATACACAGCTTTTTAAGCTGTTGTGAAATATCTCTAACTACTTGTTTTTCTAAATCAGAAGTTAAACCTTGGCTTAATCCATTCTCTTGAAGACCTGTATCAATCACTACTTTTATTTTACTTGGAAGCTTTGGGTCTGCATTAGTACTATTCAAACCAAAACATAGTAACATTGCAAAAAAAATCACCTTCATTATTATCAAATTATTTGTGTAATTTAATAATAATTTATAAAACATTTTAAGCGAATTATAGTTTTTTTGATTTTTAATAATCTAGTGTTCATATGAGAAATTCTTCATTATTATAAAACCTTAAAGCAATTCGTTTGAAATCGAATTTGATGAAGTAAAGATTAATTGATATCAACGTTTATCGCTCCCAAATCTGGAAAGCCTTCAATGGGATTTCCTAAAATATCTTGTTTCAATTGTAAACCATAAATCAACCCAATACTGTCTAAGGGCAGGTGTTGGATTTCTATTCCTTTATCTTTTATCAAATCTTTATTTTTTGGGAAATAATCCTGCAAGTTTTCACCGTAAATCCTTTTAAAATCTGCATTCCCAAACTGTGGATGTTCATCTTGAATTGGAAAGTCTTCTGGCCAAGTTTCTTCAGTTAAAAACAAATTATTACTGAATACTACATTGTCTGCCAACCAGTCGCCATCGGTAGCGGGATTGTATTGATCGCCTTTTACAATTTCAGCAGGATTTTCAAAATGAAAAATATTGTTAGCTATTAATACGCCTTTAGCTTTACGGTGAATGGCAATTTTTGGAATGATATCCTTACCCACAACAATAGTGTTGTTGTATACATAGCTATTAAAAGGCCCAGACTGTGGTTTGTTGTTTCCTGCGTAACCGCTCAACCAAAGTATTTTCCCTTCTTGAAATGCCCCGTCTTCTCCTTTGATGCGATGACCATCATTAATACTGATGTTATAACGATAAGCACAGTTGTAATTATTGCCTAAAATTTCACAAAATCCACCGGCATTATTGGCGCTAAAATTGTACTGCAAAACTACATTGTTACAGTTAAAATCGATGTGAGCACCAGCTGAATCGCCAGGACCGTTGGCGTTGGTAAAGCTGTTGTGTTCTATTAAAATATCAGAAGAAC
>PXBV01000041.1 GCA_003565575.1 Psychroflexus sp.
AAGCGCAATCACACGATTTACGATTACAATATGAATATGTTGCGAACCACAACAGAATGTATGAGTGCGATTTTAGGTGGCGCAGATTGGGTGAATAATTTAGCATACGACGAAATTTTCCATAAACGCAACGAGTTTGGAGAACGGATTTCTAGAAATCAATTATTGATTTTGAAACAAGAAAGTTATTTTGATAAAGTCTTAAATCCAGTTGATGGCACTTATTACATTGAAAATCTTACCAAAGAATTGGCTGAAAAAGCCTTAAGTATTTTTAAAACCATAGAAGCGGGAAAAGGCTTTATCCATCAATTATTCGAAGGGAAAATTCAGAAGAAAATAAAAGAAAGCGCAGATAGAGAACAAACTAAAGTGAATGACAAAAAATTCACACTGGTCGGTTTGAACAAATATGAAAACATGGAAGATAAAATGTCTCAAAACTTAGAGTTATTTCCATTCTTAAAGCAAAATCAACGAAAAACACTTATTGAACCTATTCTAGAAAAACGACTGGCAGAACCCATTGAAAAAGTAAGATTAGAAAAGGAAAAATCGAATCCATCTTCAAAATCAACTGACTAGCATGGAAAGAAAAAACATACAGCAGATGACTTTAAAGTCGGCTTCTCGAAAAAAACATGATGAGTTATCGAAATTTAAGACTGCAGAGCAGATAAAGCTAAAATCTACGTACTCCAAAGAAGATTTAGACAAGGTAGAACACAGAGATTTTGTGGCAGGATTAGCACCAAATCTGCGAGGACCTTACTCGACGATGTACGTTCGCCGACCTTGGACGATACGCCAATATGCTGGATTTTCTACAGCAGAAGAAAGCAATGCTTTCTATAGAAGAAATCTGGCTGCAGGACAAAAAGGACTTTCGGTGGCATTTGATTTACCAACACATAGAGGTTATGATAGTGACCACGAACGCGTGGTTGGCGATGTGGGAAAAGCTGGTGTGGCGATAGACACGATTGAAGACATGAAAGTTTTATTTGACCAAATTCCGCTAGACAAAATGTCGGTGTCTATGACTATGAATGGTGCCGTATTACCGATCATGGCGTTTTACATTGCTGCTGCTGAAGAAACAGGCGTCAAGCAAGAACAACTGTCGGGAACCATTCAAAATGATATTTTAAAAGAATTTATGGTGAGGAATACCTATATCTACCCTCCCACACCATCTATGAAAATTATCTCTGATATTTTTGAATTCACATCTCAAAATATGCCAAAATTTAACAGCATAAGTATATCTGGATATCATATGCAAGAGGCCGGTGCCACCGCAGATATAGAATTGGCATATACGCTGGCTGATGGTTTGGAATACATCAAAAAAGGGCTAGACGCTGGGATGGATATTGATACATTTGCGCCTAGATTGTCTTTTTTTTGGGGAATAGGCATGAATCACTTTATGGAAATTGCCAAAATGAGAGCCGCCAGAATGTTGTGGGCAAAACTGGTGAAGCGTTTCCATCCCAAAGATCCAAAATCTCTAGCCTTAAGAACACACTCACAAACCAGTGGCTGGACACTTACAGAGCAAGATCCGTTTAATAATGTGGCGAGAACCTGTATAGAAGCGACTGCAGCTGCTTTTGGTGGTACACAAAGCTTGCATACCAATGCTCTAGATGAAGCGATTGCTTTACCAACTGATTTTTCTGCGCGAATTGCGAGAAATACTCAGATTTACCTTCAAGAAGAAACAGCAATAACCAATACTGTAGATCCATGGGCTGGAAGCTATTATGTAGAAAAATTGACACATGATATCGCACAACAAGCTTGGAAACACATTAAAGAAGTTGAAGAACTGGGCGGAATGACCAAAGCCATTGAAGCCGGAATCCCCAAACTAAGAATAGAACAAGCTGCCGCCAAAAAACAAGCAAGAATCGATAGCGGAACCGATAAAATTATTGGCATCAATGCCTATCGATTAAAGCAGGAAGACCCCATCGTCACTTTGGAGGTTGACAACCAAACCGTGAGAAAGCAACAATTAGAGAAGCTTTCAAAAATTAAAGCAGAGCGAAATACTAAAAAAGTAGAGCAAAGTTTAAAACAACTCACAAGAATTGCCAAAGAAGAAAATGGGAATCTTTTGGAAGCCGCAATTCTAGCCGCTAGAGAACGCGCAACATTGGGAGAAATAAGTGATGCTCTGGAAGAAGTTTATGGTAGACATCAAGCCAAAATACAATCCTTTAGTGGAGTTTATAGCAAAGAAATGAAAACAGATGAATCCTTTAGTAAAGCACAAGTTTTAGCCGATGAATTTGCAGAAAAAGAAGGCCGTCGCCCACGAATTATGATTGCAAAAATGGGACAAGATGGTCATGACAGAGGCGCCAAAGTAGTAGCTACTGGCTACGCCGATGTCGGTTTTGATGTAGACATTGGTCCCTTGTTTCAAACCCCACAAGAAGCTGCCAGACAAGCTGTAGAAAACGATGTTCATATTCTTGGTGTGTCCTCTTTAGCTGCTGGACATAAAACCTTAGTTCCAGAAGTAATAGCAGAACTTAAAAGACTTGGTCGGGAAGACATTATGGTTATAGTTGGGGGCGTAATTCCTTCGGCAGATTACAAGTTTTTATTTGATGCGGGAGCAGTTGCTGTATTTGGGCCAGGTAGTAGAATTAGCGATGCAGCTATTCAGATTTTAGAAATATTGAACGATAGTTTTTGAGGAGTGAATAGGTTCATGCTATATCAAATGATTTTTTAATATTAAATTCAGAATAAAGAAATTTCGTTCACTTAGTTTAGCAATTAAACATACTTCTTATGGCTATCATTGGGAATATCATCAAAGGAATGATCAACCTTAGAAATTCGATTTCTTCTGAAACTGATCACGTTAAAAATCAAAAAGAAGCATTAGTTCATTTGCTTGAAAAAGCCAAAAACACTGAATTTGGAAAGCATTACAAATTTTCAAAGGTTTTAGATTCTAAAGACCTCTATAAAGAATTTAAGTCTAGCCTTCCATATTTCAGTTATGATAAAATGAATAATGAATGGTGGTACAAGCTTCATGAAGGTAAAGACAATATCACTTGGCCTGGTCATCCAGATTATTTTGCCTTAAGCTCTGGAACTACAGGGAAAACAAGCAAGCGAATTCCCGTTACCGATGATATGATTGAGGCCATTAAAAATGCAGGAATCAAACAAATTCTTGCTATAGAAAACTT
>PXBV01000272.1 GCA_003565575.1 Psychroflexus sp.
AACATGGCAGAATGAGAGTACAAAAGCACTTTAATTCGCTTCACAATTTTAAGGCCTTAATTGATATCTACAAAATGGATAATTTGAATCAAAGCACAAAAAACTGATGCTAGACAGAAGTTGTTAAATGTCAATTTGGTAATAGTTTAGGCAAGTCCATGAATAAAACATTAATATTCGATAGCATAATACCATCCAACTATTCTACTCTAAAAATCCTTACTATTTTTTATCAACTGTTTTTAAAGATAGTCTGGTATTGTAAACTGATATAAAAACACCAAAAAGAAGAAAGCCCATCTGCCTATACAGAACGTTTTCTACCATAAAAAAACAAAAGAACAAAAAGAAAACCCACCTCATATTTGGGCTTGTTTGTTTTGAAAATAAGGCAAAAATGAAGCTAGCCACTAGAAACAGAAAGGGTATAATACCACCATTGAGCCAAAGGTCAAAAAATTGATTGTGCGTATTGAACCTTATACTCATATAGTAGTGGCGCTTTTCTTCTCTGTTGATAATTTGTTCACCATAACAATCTACCAAATCTTGTCTTGACTGTTGATGATTTGAAACCCCCCACAAAGCATTAGTATCTGTTTTGAGCAAGATTGAAGCACAGTTCCAAATCACAGACCTGGGCTCTCTGTCCTTTGCAACTTTTATCATTTTTTCAAATTCAGACGAATTATCCAAAGGCGTTCTCATTAAAAGTGATTTATTCAGAACAGCCATAGTTGTAACTCCAAGAAACAATATAATAATAGATATGGCTTTTGTTTTAAAACCAATTTTAAACCTGAAAAGCATAAAATGAATAATGGTAACTGTAGCAAGGAATAAGCTAAGTCTAGCGGAGATATAGTTGCAAAACACTAAAAATATTCCGGCTATTAAAACAAAAAACCAGGATTTCTTATTTTCTAAAGAAATGCGCCGCAGGCATACAAAAACCCCTAAAACAAGCATAAATGCCGCATACGGTCTATCTTCCCACAACACGTCATTAATACCCTGTCCCGTAGTAAACAAGAAGTCTGGATTTACTTTTTTGTATTCTATTATTTTTAAGATGGAAATCACAATAGCTATAAAAAGTCCAGATAGATAATAATTTTCAACGGTCTTTATCTTGCTGACCTGCTGATACGCAATCATTAACACCAAAACCGTAAAATACTTAAGATAAATGTCTATATCGAGAAATAAACTTCCTTTAATAACCGCAATTAATACAAAGAAAAAAATAGATAAGGACAGAAGCAAGTATGGCTTAGAAAAGGAAATGTTTAATTTTTTTTCTCTATATATATCATAGCCAACAAGCAGAAGTAAAGGAATAAGTAAAATATTAGGATATGCTTTTGAAAGCGGAACAAAAAATAGCAACAATCCTGCTAGATGGTTGATAATTTGCTTTCTGTTGGTTGATGAAGTAAACACAGAACGTATCATTTTTTTTGAACCAAATTGAGTTGTTGCTTCAGTTTGTTGGCCGTACCTCTAGAAATATAAAGCAAAGGGAGGTTTCTAAGAATACCCATAATAGGATAAAAGCCTATATAAAAGTGTCTTTTAATAATTTTAAGCCGGTTTTTCACTTGAAGCTTTCTGTTTTTGGTAGAAATGGAAGAATCTTCAACAATATAATCAATCAATACTTCTGGTAAATTTTCAGCTTTAAAGCTTTTCATAGCTTCAAAAAAAAATGCGTAATCTTGAGCTGCTCTAGAGTACTCTGGATTATAATAGCCAACCTTTTGGGCAACTTCTGTATAAAATAATACAGTTGGATTTACAAACATATTATTCAAATACATTTTCTTTTGAATTTCTTGATGGCTTGTAGGATGTTTTAAAATATGTAGCAACTCCCCCTGTGTATTCTTAACATTGGCCCAGCCACCTAAAATTTTTACTTCTGGATTATCCTCAAGGTAGTTAAGTTGTTTTTTAAATCGATTAGAGAAACAAAGATCTCCACAATCTAGCCTAGCAATAATTTCATAACCTAAGGCTTCTATTTTTTTTATGCCTTTATTGGCCGCAACACTTATACCTGAGTTTTCAGATAAAAATTCAATAAATACATTGCCACTAGTGTAATAATTTTCTATATCGTTTAGTTTTGGCTTAAAGGTGCTACCATCATCTACTATCATCACATCAACGGGAAATTCTTCAGAAATAGACAGCAAGGAAGCCTTAAGGCCTTCTAGGTTGTTGTAATGCGTGATGAGAACAATAATTTTTTTCATTATAAGTTTTCTAGTTGCTTATCTTTTTGTTTAGTTTTTAGTTTAAAATGGTTCCCAGTAAGATAAACTAGAAATGCTAAGTTAACCCAAAACCCAAAGTTTCTAAATGTATCTGCTTTAAACCAATTTATAGCTACCCCAATAAAAGTGATGAGTAACACAATTCCCATTAACTGCTTAGGTTGACTATACTTGTTTTTGTATAATTTGTAGCTGATGATGAGAACAAAATAAATAAATGTAAGAAAAAGAATAAAGCCAATAACACCACTTTCAGATAAAAACCGGACGTACATATTGTAAACTGGCGGAAAAGGTTTGTGATTTGGGTTTAAGTATTTCACAGAAAACTCCCAGTTATTGTGTGTAGCCCAGCTAGGGTAATGTTTCTTAGATTCAAAAGCTGACTGACCAAAGCCTACGCCAGATATTGGGTGTTCCTTAAAGACAAGGTAGTTTGCATATTGTATGCCCAGTCGAGACTTGTTTGAGGTGGCGTGTACATTATCTGATGTGCTAAATGAAGTTACTTTATAGTATAAATACTCTGTAATAGTTTTGCCTTTAAACACAAACAAAATGGATAGTGGAAGTATGGAAGCCAACAAGATTTTGTTCAATATAGGGCGGAATTTTTTTTGACTAAAGAGTAAGATACCGAAGATCAAAAACTGAATTAAAACAACTGCAATTGCAGACCTTGAGTCTGAAAAATAAGTAAGTATCAATACAAAAGCAGCTGGAATATATTTCCAAACTTTCTTCTCTGTTATGATATAACTCAACATCCAGCCTGTAATACATATGAGGTAGGTACCTAATTCTGGGGACTCATAAGAAACCGACGAAATTCGTTTAAGATTGTCTAGATAGACTTCCGTGAACGGGAAATAATTAAAAAGATTAAGCAAAGGCATCAAAGTATAAATACCAAAAACCAAGATTAGAATTTCTAAAACACCATAAATGATTACAATTATAAAAGACCATAAGGTTACCTTTCTTAAAGTAAAAAACACTTGGCTAATATTTTGGCGATTAAAAAGATTTAAGCAAGTGTAAAATATAAAAACAGCTGAGATAATTAAGGAACCAAATTGTTTGATAAACCTTACTATACCATTGGTTCCCTTAAAATTATAATTGATGATATTGTGTATATTGAAAACGGTGGCAAGGCAAAACCAAATTATTATTAAAATGAGTAATTGAAAGAGAATATTTCGGTAAGGAAAATAAAGTCTTTTTTTATTGATTACATCCACCGCAGTCAACACAGCGCTGATTAAAAAAAAATAAGTACACGCGTGTTTTTTATATTCACCCAATACATCAGGTCCAGTGTAAGAATTGAAAGGAATAAAAAACACACCTATATACAAGAAAATTAATGCAATAGATTTGATAATCCCCATTCTTTCTGTTTCTTTTGAATTCAATGCAAAAAGGTTTTAATATTGTCCTTTAAGAACAAATAAATAGAACCATATATATTCCAGCCTGCTGTTGAAATTGTAGTTGCTAATGCGGCACCTACCAGCCCGTAATGAGGAATGAGTAAAATATTCAAAAGGAAGTTTATAACTAGCGCCGAGATTAAAATATACTGTAAAGTGTTTTGCTTATTAGTCATATTCATGTACATACCCACAGAACCAGTTAAAACATTAAAAATTTGACCAATCATTAATACTTTTAATGCAAAAGAGGCCTCTGCATAATCCTTTCCAAATAACGTTAAGATAGAGTCTGAAAAAATAAATAAAAAGATGATAGGAAGAATAGAGGCAATAAAAATCAATCTCGTTGATTTTTTTATATTAATCTTTACGTTTGCCTCATCATTTAATGAATACAGCTCTGCTATTTTTGGAGCATAAACTGTATTCACGGCATGCAATACCATAGAAACTAGCAAGGTAAGTTGAACTGCTCTAGAGTAGTAAGCAACTTTATCGAAGGCCTCATAGGCGCCTAAAAGAATGATATCTGTACTTTGCAAAAACAAAAATGCAATCATACTTATAGACATAGGGTAGGATTGTATGAAAATTTCTTTTAAGCTTGACTCCTTTTTTGTAAAGTATTGGTCTGATTGTAATTTTTTAAATCCTTTCACAACAACAAATGTTGAGGCTATTGAAAGAACCACAGAGTTGAGTAGCAAGGCATCTGATAGGTATTCATCATTATGCGTTAAATACAATACAAACACAAAGAAAAACAAACTCAGGTGCTTTAAAATGCTTCTGTAAAGTTCAGAAATTCTTAATTTTCCTAAAGCCCTTAGCGCATCAATATTTAATAATAATAGCGCATGAAACCCTAAAACTGCAAATGCTTTGAGCAACAAGGTATAGACATCTTCATCATAAATAGAGTTAATAAAATCTTTTGAAACAAGCAGGTACATAAAAAAAAATAAGCCAGCAGCCATGCCCATTATTTTTATCATCTTTTTGTAAACATTCCATAGAGATGAACTAGAATTCTCTGCCTTAAAAACACCAGAATAATAAATGATAGAATGGTTCATCCCCACTACACAAAGACTGCCAAATATATTTAAGATTGAAAATACTAAATCATATTTCCCGATGATCTTTGGAGCAAATGTATTGGTGATAAAAAAAATGACTCCAAATTGTAAGAGCGCACTTAACCCCCTGAGTATAACAACCAGTATACTATTCTTTATCATATAATGATTTTAAATAGTTTGACATAGGGATGAGTATTTAATGATTTAATACTTTGATTTTGAATCCTAACTAAGCTTTAGCTTTAAAGAATGTAATTATAAGCTCTTTAAATAAATACAATTCATAAAAACTACTGTATTGATTTTGCCTTAATATAAAGGGCCTTCAATAGAAAAAAAGAACAGAAAATCAATACTAATAAGATAGGATATAGAATGATAGGTTTATTTAATGTTTGGTTTTCGATATTATAATCCGCCTTTATAAGTTTAATTGGATGAATAAAATCTGCCTTTTCCTTTTTGAGACTTAACAATTCCTGCTCTATTTGTTGTTTTTTACTAATTAAATCCGCCAAATAGTTTCTTTGGTTTATATCAATAGTTTGTCTTTCTATCTGAGATTTTTCTTTTGTATGTCCAGCAATTAAGGAATCGATTTGGCTTAGCATTTGTTCGTTCAGTTCAATTGAAAACGCATTGTGTTCTCTATAAATTTCTGCATAGTCTTGAAAATGAGAATTATCATTAAAATGGTCTAAAATACTTTGAACAATTTCAACAGACCTACCTTCCCCTTTTAAGTCAATTGAAAGTAAATGGTATTTATACGTTTTTGTAATAGAATAGTAATTCAAAAACTCATCCGCTTCCTTAGATTGACTCAAGGTTTTGAAGAGTTCAACTTTATTATTGTTATCAGAAACATTTGTAAACAAATCATCGATATGCTCAATTTCAATGTTTCTTAGCCTATTGTAATCTTCACCAATAAAAGCTTCTAAATACTTATTATCTTTAGTTTGAATTTTCGCATTTAACGCACTTACTCTGTCGTATAGATAGTCAACACTCTCAAAGTTTGGAATTACAATAATTCTATTGTTTAGAATTGGCTCTGAAAGGCTTTGTTTAAAATAACCTAAGCCAATACCTATTCCTATCAAACCGAGTATAATGAATTTATGGTTTAGGAAAAAAGCAATGATTTTATAAAGAGCTATTAGTGATTTTTTTAAAAAACTTGAAATTTTTCTAAAAAGATAACCTAAATCTACTTCTTCACTAATCTGTTGGTTCTGAGGAGAAAATTTATCTGACATTTATTTATACTTGATTTTAATTCAAATTTAAAATTATTTATAAGACAACGTTAATACTAATTAGAATAGTATCTAAGTTTTAAATGGATTTAAATTTCCTCAGCTTTTCTATCGACTCAACTTTAGTTTTTAAATATTTTCTGAACGTGATTTTGCTCTTGATTACTAACCTTCAAAATATATAAACCTTGACTTAATGAAGCCAAATTAATGCCAGTATTGTTTGAACGTCCACTAGTAATTTTTGATCCTTGAAGGGTAAACACTTCGTAGGTGAACTCGTCCTGAAAGCCATCAATATAAATCATTCCAGATGTTGGGTTTGGATATACCTTTACTACAGTCTCATTCTCCGTAATTTCTAATGTACTAAGTGTACTTACGCCCTCAATCATCAAATTATTAAAGCTTACTCTATTGCCTTCATCTTCCTCAGGATTAGCGCTTTCAAAACGTAAACGAATTTTAAAAATTGCATTTTGATTAATGTTTTCAACCGCTGAAAAATCAATTTCATAAGGTTGATATACGTCAGTTTTCAAGCTTAAATCAGAGTTAGTTAAATTGTCTGTGGTCCAAGAATTTGTAGTTTCATCATAATATTCTATAATCAAGGCCTCTGCTGCTCCTTCATCTTTAGCAGCAAAACTTAACTGGGTAATTTCATAATTACTAGCTTCTATTTCAAAAGTAAGGCTGTTTTCTAGGCTGTTTGTTTGAAATGGCTGCCTCACTTGCAAACCGCGCATATTAGCCTGTTCATAAAGTAACATATCATTGTATTCTGGAAAATAGTTAATCTGTGTTGGTCTATTCCTGCGCTCCATAGATGCTTTTCTCCAGTTGGGGTTTGACGAATCAAAAGGGTACCCATCTAAACTAGAGGTATACTTAAGATTGGCTGTTGAGTTGTAAACCGAGTAGGTTGGGGCAAGCTCTTCTAATGGTGTGTTGTTGAGCATATCCGTATCCATCATCCAATAGTGAAGAACCACATCTTTTTCAGTAGGTTCATAATGTGCTGTAATATTTGTGTCTTGCGTTAAATTGAGCTCTATAGTTTCTTCTGTAGTATTAGAATATCCAGACCAATGGCTAAATGTATACCCTGGATAAGCTACAGCGGTTAGCGTAACGGGTACTTCTTCAAAATAAATTCCTTCCCATGGATAAGGTTCTACATCTACTCCTGGGGTAGTTGTATTTATAGGTGTTCTGTTAATTTGAATATAGCCTTGCTCGTAATCATTTACATCTAATGTGATTGTACGGTCTTCAGCCAAATTAAAAAAATCTTTTAAATGCTGTTTTGCATATTTTGGTCTGTGGATTCCAAAATTTTCCATAACAGCAACCTCTTGTTCCCAATTCTCGTATCGATTCCATCGTTCCTGCATAAACGGAATTTCATCTACAATTTCCAATTTCAAGTGTTCCATGGTTTGTAGAACCTGTTCTGGTAAAAAAGCTGTATTAAGTAAATCTGCGTATCGATTGATAAACTGATTTCTAAATTCTTCATTCTCCAACAACTTTCTTAAGAATAAGGTAGACCACTGGGGGTTTGGCCAATTTGGTCCATTTGGCTCTGTTGCAAACTCTAAGGTATTATGTTCATAGGATTGAGCCCCAGATTCATTAAAATATCCAAAACCATAGTCTGTATCGTACAATACCCATCGCCATCTTCCATCCTGTCCGTATGGGGCAGAAGCATCATATTCAGCTGTTTGTTTTCTAAAAAATGCTATGTTATTGCCTGGCCAATCGGTATTCACAAAATAAATGTTTGCCAAGTTATAATCTATAAAATTCTTTTCATCCATTAGAGTTGTAACGTGGGAGTAAATCTCTGGATCAGACAGATTATTGTCTTCTATAGTATTATATAAATCTATCCAATGGTCATTATTGCCTTCTTTAATATTCGATGGTGAAAGGCCGCTTGCGTCTAAAAAGTCTAGTTCGTCCTCATCTATGTTGTAAACTCTTTCAAAATAATGTTTATCGTAACGTTCCCGAATATTTATAAGTCCCCAATATTCACCATTGATGTAATGAATTGCAGGTTGGTAGTCCTGTGTATCAAAATTGAGATGCTTTACTAATGTTTGAGAAAAGGCATCTCTAAAAAAAGTTAGATAGGCATCTTGACCAGAATTTCTTAGTAAAAGCCGTTTAAACGAGTTGCCATTATCCATACCAAAAACCGGTATATCTATACTATTATTTTTATCATAAGCATTTCTTGCGTACAAACGCAATGATTTCACAGATCGTGATCTACTGGCGCCACCATGAATTCTTACGCCAACATTTTGATTTAGCTTTAAGCTGTTGTTTTCAAACCATTGAAAATTTATGTCTTTTTCTGTTTCTCTACCTCTTCGTTGGTAATTAGAAGGATTAGTAAACCAAAAACCTTGATTTGGGTTTTCTTGCCTCCATTTATCAAAGTCTACGCCAGCCACATAAATACCTTCGTAATAATCAAAAAATGCATCTTCATCCAGGTTAAAGCTCAGTATGGGTAAATTGCTTGTAAATTTATTTTCGCTAGATATAAAATAGGTATGACTCTCAATTGGCCCGGGTATACCATTTACGACCGCTCTAGATCTTACTACGTTAGCTTTTCGAATAGGCTTTGTAGGCATGTATTGTGCTGTAAATGTTTTGGTAGACGATATTAACGCCAGCTTATTAGGTTCGTTGCTTCTATCTTGCAATTCAATGGGGGCTGTGTATTCGTATGTTTTATACTCATTTTCTAAAAATTCACCTTCGGGTTGACCTGGATTTTGTGGATATTGGTTTTTATATTGGTAAGTCGTCCCCTCTAGATTGTTCAGATTTGGTTCAGAGCCATCCAGCGTGTAAAGAATTATTGCATTGGGTAAAGGGTGGCTTAAACTTAAAGTTATATTTTCATCAAAAAACCCTGAAGTTTCAGAAAAAACGGGAGGAGGAGCAATGACATCACTTTTAACTTCTTGTGCGGAAAGTTGAAATTGACATAAGCTTATGTATCCAAAAACTATAAGAATTGTTGCAATTAACTTAAGGTTTGATATTGGCGTATTGTATAGATTTTGTAGAGTTAATATAAAAGAAATTCTCTTTGAGTCTTGAATAGGCATGCTAGAGGATATTAGAGATGGTTAATTAAATGCAATTTAATAATTATCATCTCTTTAGGATAAGATTTACAAAAAAGCTTGCCTAATCAAAGCCTCTTTTTAATTATATGCTCTATCGGTTTTTCCTTCATAAAAATTTACAAAGGCTTTATTCACAACCTTGTTGCCTCCTTTGGTTGGATAGTCGCCTGTAAAATACCAATCACCAAGATTCTTGGGACAGGCTTCATGAAGTTTCTCTACAGTTTGATAAATTACTTCTACTTTAGATTTAATGCTGTGATCTGTAAGCAAGTCTGAAATTCTTTTAGAGACCTCTTCGTAAGTAAAAGGCTCATAAATAGCTTTAACGTGATTTTCTTCGGCTTGCGAAGCAAATTCAGATTGATCTTTGCATTTTTTGTAGACCGCATCAACGGTTTCTTGGTAGATGCCTTTCTCTTTCAAAAGCGAAATAGCAGCTTGGAAGGCTACAAAATCTTCCAGTTTGGCCATATCTATACCATAGCAGTCTGGATAACGAATCTGTGGTGCAGAGGATACAATAATGATTTTCTTTGGTTGTAATCTATCCAGCATTTTTAAAATACTCTTCTTTAGGGTGGTGCCTCGCACAATACTATCGTCTATCACCACCAAATTATCAGTAGTTTTCACAACGCCGTAGGTCACATCGTAAACGTGAGCAACTAGGTCATCTCTGCTGCTGTCTTCGGTTATAAATGTTCTTAATTTTACGTCCTTGACAGCAATTTTTTCGGTTCTTAGCCTGTAGTTTAAAATCTCTTCCAGTCTTTGGTCTGTAAGAGTTTCTTTTTCTTTAAGAATGGCTTGGTTCTTTTGCCTGCTCAATTCATCTTGTGCTGCTTCCACCATGCCGTAAAACGAAGTTTCTGCTGTATTGGGAATGTAAGAAAATACAGAATTCATCGTGTCAAAATCAATAGCTTTAAGCACATCCGGCATGAGTAAACGACCTAAATTTTTACGTTCTTTGTAAATTTCAGCATCGCTCCCTCTAGAGAAATAAATTCGTTCAAACGAACAAGCTTTACGCTCTTTTGCTTTCAATATTCTTTTAAAATGAACAGAGCCATCTTTTTTGGTAATAATAGCTTCGCCTGGCTGCAATTCATGCACATGTTCAAACTTCACATCAAAAGCGGTTTGAATCACAGGACGCTCAGAAGCAACCACAACCACTTCATCGTCTTTGTAATAATAAGCTGGACGTATGCCGTTAGGATCCCTTAGCACAAAGGAGTCTCCATGTCCCAGCATACCAGCAATTACATACCCGCCATCCCAATCTTTGGAGGACTTTCTTAAGATTTTGTGCACTTTTAGTTGTTCTACAATATGTGGTGAAGCCTCTTTTTTATTGTAACCTTCGTTCTTTAATTTTTTATAAAGTTTACCTACTTCAGAGTCTAAAAAATGACCAATTTTTTCCATTACCGTCACCGTATCAGCTTTTTGCTTGGGATGCTGCCCAAGCTCAACCAGATTTTGAAACATTTCGTTGACGTTGGTCATGTTAAAATTACCCGCTACAATAAGGTTTCGATGCATCCAATTGTTCTGCCTTAGAAAAGGATGAACGCTTTCAATACTGTTTTTTCCATAGGTGCCGTAACGAACGTGGCCAAGGTAAACTTCGCCCAAATAGGGAAGTCCTGTTTTACGTTTATCAATATTTTCTAAGATATCTGGGTATTGCTTCAACTCACCATTAATCCTATCATTTATTTGAGCAAAAATATCTTGAATGGGTTGTGCAGCATTGGACCTCACTCTGCTAATGTATCTGTGCCCTGGCTCCACGTCTAGTTTCACAGAAGCAAAACCAGCGCCATCCTGGCCGCGATTATGTTGCTTTTCCATCATCAGATACATTTTATTGATACCATAAAAAGCACTACCATACTTTTCTTTATAATAGGAAAGTGGTTTTAAAAGTCTAAGAGTGGCAATACCGCACTCGTGTTTAATTAGTTCACTCATTATTGTAGGCTATAAAAAAAGCCCTGGCTAGACAGGGCGGTAAGTATTATGCTAAATTTATTTCGAATTGAGTAAGCGCTTGGAAGCTTTCTAAGCGTTTATCTACTTCATTTTTATCAAGGTTCAACATTTTTTCAGTTCCGAATTTTTCTACGCAAAACGAAGCTAAATTTGAACCATAAATGACAGCATTTTTCATGTTTTCAAAAGAAATATCTTTTGAAGATGCTAGATAACCCACAAAGCCACCTGCAAAGGTATCTCCTGCTCCTGTAGGGTCAAAGACTTCTTCTAGGGGAAGAGCAGGTGCAAAAAACATCTCTTCTTCATGAAAGAGCAAGGCGCCATGTTCACCTTTTTTGATGACTATATAATCTGGCCCCATGTCTCTTATTTTTCTGGCTGCTTTTACTAGTGAATATTCTCCAGACAATTGTCTTGCCTCTTCATCATTAATGGTAATCACATCGACTTTTGAAATGACTTGTTTTAACAATTCTAACTCAGAGTCCATCCAAAAGTTCATAGTATCTAAAGCGATAAGTTTGGGGGATTTCACTTGGTCTATTACGCTTAGTTGGACGGCAGGATGCAAGTTGCCTAACATCACAATGTCTGCATCTTGAAAGTATGCTGGGACTTTAGGTTGAAAATCTGCTAAAACATTCAATTGTGTGTCTAGAGTGTCTCTAGAATTCATATCGTTATGGTAGCGACCACTCCAAAAAAAGGTTTTACCCCCTTTTACAATGTCTAGACCATCCAAATTCACATCTCTATCGGTAAGCAAATCCATATATTTTTGCGGAAAGTCATCTCCTACCACAGAAACTATACCTGATTCTATATCAAATTGAGAAGCACTCAACGCAATGTAAGTGCCAGCACCTCCTAGGATTTTATCTGTTTTTCCAAAAGGAGTTTCGATAGCATCAAAAGCGACGGTCCCTACTATTAATAATTTGCTCATGTTATTTTGAATATTTTTTTGCAAATATAGGGTTTATATAAGAATTTAATCTGAAGTTGGTTTTCTTTCAACACCTTTTAAAAATATCTGTTTAAAAATATAATAGAAGCAAAGTCTTCAGGGAATCTCATAACCTAAATTTGAGGGCAATTATAACGCCAAAAATCAAAAAGGTGAGTTATTCATAAACTAAGATTTTAAATCTAAGCACAAGACAAATCCATTACTTCCCGCCATTAGCTATTAAATCTTGTTGGCAGTTTTCATCTAGCTGAGGTATTGGTGAGTTAGCAATAATACTAAACATGTCTGTGGTTTCTAGGGACGCATTCATCAAGCAATTAGAGTTGTCACAATGATTGCCGTTGGCTTGATGGTCATTAACCATAGGTGTTGTAATATTCACCAAACCTAAAAGATGCCCTATTTCGTGATTCAAAATGGCGGTTTCTACGCTCGACCTAGATGCTTGAGTAAGCCCTCCAGTATTATCTGCAATTGTTTTTCCCATTAACGAAGCCGATAAATTTTGATAGGCAACTCCTATTACATTTGCACTTTCAAACTCTCCATCTACAACACTTATCCAAACTGAAAGCTCATTTCCAACAGGAACTAGCTGCCTGTTTTCTGCTTCAATAGCTCTAAGGTCTTGGGCAGAATAGCTTTCTTTGGATTGTGATGGGATTTGAGTTTGTGTAATTTCAACGCCTTCGCTTTTATTCAAAAATTCTTCTAGAAACCGTTTTAATTCTTCCTCCGCTTCACTAGAGATGCTAAATCCCTCCATATATCCAATTTCCACATTGAGCTTTGTAAAGGTGTTTTCAGTAAGTAAATCTACAGCAGAATTTCCTACGCCTGTAGTAATAGAAAATGAAGGCTCATTTGTATGGTTGTCCTGTTCATTTTCAGAAACCTCTTCTTGTCTTGTCGTAATTTCATCTGAACTACAACCCAAAACGTAAAAGCTGAAGCAACCAAAAACAACAATTAACTTTAGTTTTGAAATCATTTTTAAAAATTTAATATCATATGATGTATTTATTTTAAAATTAAGTATTCTAGGAGTTTACAACTCTATGAAGCTTTCTGAGTTTAATCAATTTGTGAGCTTTTCTTAGCGTTTGTATTTTATTTTCTACCAAAATCCGCTGGAATTTCACCCCAGCGTCTGGTTTCCCATTTTAGGATAGGATTATTAAAATTGTTTTTTACAAGCCACTGTTCTGCTCTTTTGATCAATTCAAACAATTTTACATTTTTAGAGTTGGGCTGTAATTTTGTTTTACATTTTTTTTGTCGAATCCAAGACATGGCAATTTTGGAGTCGGTATAAATAGGAATATCACTTTTTTTATCTTTTAAGAATGCAAGTCCATGCACCAATGCCAAAAATTCACCAATATTGTTGGTGCCGTTTGGAAAAGGCCCCATGTGAAATAAGGTCTTTTTGGTTTTGGTCACTACACCGCGGTATTCCATCTTGCCAGGGTTCCCGCTGGATGCTGCGTCCACAGCGATAGATTTCCACTCAATACCTTCAGAAGTGAACTGGCTTGGAGCTGTTTTTTTGTGTTTCTGATACCCAAAAAACCCCATGGCATAAGCTTCTTTAGCCTCTTCAAAAGTTTTAAAAGATTTATATTTTGCATTAGGATAGTTTTGAATGTTTAGTTTACATTCAGCCCAAGAGGAATACACACCAGTCTCAACACCTTCCCAAACCACATAAAACTTAGGTGATTTCGCCATAAGTTAGTCTAAAAGTTTTTCAATTTCTTTTGGGTAGTATTCATACTC
>PXBV01000313.1 GCA_003565575.1 Psychroflexus sp.
CCAAAGCCTCTCTTCTTATAAATGCCTATGACCATAAAGTTAACACCTTGCACTTTTATATAGGTGCCAATGGGGTCTTCATCAAAGTCATATAGATCTTTTATAACGCCTTCACCTATTACAGCTACTTTACGCTTATTTTCAATGTCATTTTGATTGATAAACCTTCCTTTTAGCACCTTCATGGGTTCTTGAAATTGTATATCAGGATAATCTCCATACACATTAAAAGCTCCACTTTTTAAACCTCTAACTACATTGTTATTTCCTCCAAAACCTCCAAGTTGGTTTCTAGGAGATACGTACTTCAGTCCTCTTACATTGCGCTTGATTTCTTCAACATCTTGTAATTCAAAATTATATCGGCGTCCTTTAGGTAATCCATTGTAAGATTTTGAAACCGTTTGCGACCACATAAACATGGAGTTGGAAGATATTCCATCAAAAAGCTGTTTAACTCCATTTTCAAATCCATTTCCAGCCGCCAGAAGAATCACTAATATGAATATACCCCAGAAAACGCCAAAAGCAGTCAAAATTGTTCTGAATAAATTTGAGGTTAGCGACTCAATAACTTCATTCCATTTATCTCTATTGAACATACTATTCGTCTCTTAAGGCATCTATAGGCTTTATCTTGGCTCCTCTCCATGCAGGGAAGAAACCAGCAATGGCGCCAGCTGCGATTAATAATATAAGTGTTGAAACTGCAATGTTGAAATTGACACTAGGATTTTTAATAAAATCTAGTTCAATGTAAGGGCCTACAACTTCAAGAAGAATCAACCCAAAGATTAGCCCAAAAAGTCCTGAAATAGCCGTAACGAAGATAGACTCATGCAAAATCATCCCTACAATTGAGAGAGGTTCTGCTCCTAAAGCCTTTCTTACTCCTATTTCCTTGGTGCGCTCTTTTACGATAATAAGCATGATGTTGCTCACTCCAATAATACCAGCTAGTAAAGTTGCAATACCTACACCCCAAAAGAATATTCTCATAGCGCTTATGAGTAAATAAACCTCTTTGGTGTTTTCTATATTGTTGCTTATAAATATGGCACTTTCATCTTTTGGGTCTATTTGTAATTTAGACTTTAGCAGTAACTCTAGCTGCGCTGCAAAAGCATTGGATTGCTCCAAAGCTAAGTCGTAGTTTTCCTCTTTAGGAAGTGTAAATCCCATGCTGCGTATATCTGTACCTGCACCAAAGACAATTTGAGCTGTGGAGATAGGAACATAAACTCTAGACTCTTCCCTGTCTCCTCCAGGGTCTGTAAAAACACCTACGACTTTAAAATTGATACCTGAAATTTTGATTTGCTTACCTATGGGCGAGTCTCCCTTAAACAAGTCTTTTTTAACACGATTTCCAATGATAGCATACTTCTCTTTGGTAATGTCATCATTTATATTGATGAACCTTCCCTCAATGATATCCGCTTTTTCCAAGAATTGGTAGTCCGGGAGCACACCTTCTACCCTGTAACTTCCAGATTCATTTTTATAAGTAATTAAACCAGAAAAGATTTGATACATAGGAGAAGAAAACTCAATCTCATGATTAGAGTTTCTTAAACTCAGCTCATAATCATCATTTTTCAATTGAATACGCCTTCCCTTATTGAATCCTTTGTAGTCAATACTTGTTCTTCCTGGGTAAATATTGATAATATTTTCAGCATCATTTTGAAATTGACTTTCAATACCGTTCTGAAATCCTACGCTTACCCCGAGTAAAATTACCAGAATAAAAATCCCAGAAGCAACAGAAACCCCTGTAAGAAAAGTTCTAAGCTTATTTTTAGAGATCGTCTCAAAGACTTCTTGCCAACGTTCTAAACTAAACATTCTCTATTGCTCTTACTTGGGTTACTTTCTTATCATCTATGATGATGCCGTCCTTCAAATTTACAATTCGCTTGGTCATTTGTGCAATGTCTTCTTCATGAGTTACTATCAAGATGGTTCTGCCTTCATCATTAATTTGCTGGACAAGGTCCATGATTTCATAAGAAGTTTTGGAGTCTAAAGCTCCAGTTAACTCATCAGCGAGAAGGACTTTAGGGTCGCTAGCTAAGGCTCTGGCAATGGCAACACGTTGTTTTTGGCCACCAGAGAGCTCATTAGGACGATGACCAGCCCAATCTGCTAACCCTACTTTTTCTAGATACGCCATAGAGCGTTCCATGCGCTCATTTCTTTTGATGCCTTGGTAGTATAATGGCAGAGCAACATTATCTAAAGCGGATTTATAATTGATTAAATTGAACGATTGAAAAATAAAACCTAAGAACTTATTTCTATATTGAGCAGCTAATTTTTCGTTGAGGTTTTTGATGGGGACACCATCTAAGGTGTAAGAGCCCTGGTCAGCCTCATCAAGCATGCCAAGAATATTAAGAAGTGTTGATTTACCTGAGCCTGAAGATCCCATGATAGAAACCAATTCTCCTTCTTGAACACTAAAGTTGATTCCTTTTAATACATGAAGGGAATTTTTCCCCATTTTGTAGGACTTGTGTAAATCTCTTATTTCAATCATAATATAATTGTTACATTGAATATGACGTTGAAGTTTTGGTTTGGTTACAAACACTTGTTATTAATTTTTGTTAAAATTTAATTAAAGAAATTAATCGATATTCCTAATGCCAAATAGAAACGGAAGTCTAGCTTATCTTTGCTTAAAAAAAATTGGATTCAATTACATTAACCAATATCCGTGTGTATGCCTATCATGGCTGTTTACCAGAGGAAACCAAAATAGGAAGTGATTATCGTGTAGACCTCAATGTAGAAGCTGACTTAGGCCTTTCAGCAGAAACGGATGACTTGGCAGACACGGTAGATTACGTTCATCTTAACGCCATTGTGAAAGAAGAGATGGCTGTGCCTTCTAAACTTTTGGAACACGTGGCGAAACGCATTTTAGATAGGATTTTTTCTGAATTGAATCCCGTAAAAGCTTCAAAAGTAAAAGTGGCAAAACTTAACCCTCCGTTGGGTGGAGATGTGGAGGATGTAAGCATTAGTTTATCTAGAACACGAAACTAAATCTTACTACATAAACGTACTGAGGATAGAAATATTTGCTTAAATTTTCAATCTCAAAAATAAGGTCTCGTGGCCGAGTGGCTAGACAGTGGTCTGTAAAACCATCTACAGCGGTTCCCCCGACACTTTGGGGTGCTCAACAAAAGTTA
>PXBV01000223.1 GCA_003565575.1 Psychroflexus sp.
CATTTCTAAGAATAACTTCGGGAGCTTTTATTTCCATCAATCGCTTTAAACGATTGTTTCTGATAATGACTCTTCTGTAAAGATCATTCAAATCTGACGTTGCAAAACGTCCACCATCAAGAGGCACAAGAGGTCTTAATTCTGGTGGAGTAACAGGAATCACTTTCATGATCATCCACTCAGGATTGTTTTCTCTGTTGTTTTTAGAATCTCTAAGTGCTTCAACAACTTGAAGACGTTTTAAAGCTTCCGTTTTTCTTTGTTTAGAAGTTTCGTTGTTTGCCTTATGTCTTAAGTCATAAGAAAGCTCATCTAAATCTAAACGCTTTAATATCTCAAGAAGACATTCGGCACCCATCTTAGCAAGGAACTTATTAGGATCGTCATCATCTAAGTATTGGTTTTCTTGCGGAAGTTCGTCTAAAATGTTTAGGTATTCTTCTTCAGTTAAGAAATCCATTTTCTTCAACGGCTCTCCATCTTCATTCTTGGCATCACCAGGTTGGATAACGACATATCTTTCATAATAAATAATCATGTCCAGCTTCTTGGAAGGAATTCCCAAAAGGTACCCAATTTTATTTGGCAAAGATCTAAAGTACCAAATATGAGCAACTGGCACTACAAGGTTGATGTGTCCAACGCGATCTCTTCGTACTTTTTTCTCAGTAACTTCAACTCCACAACGGTCACAAACGATTCCTTTGTAACGGATTCTTTTGTATTTTCCACAAGCACATTCATAATCTTTGACAGGGCCAAAAATTCGTTCACAAAACAATCCATCGCGTTCTGGCTTGTGTGTTCTGTAATTAATTGTTTCAGGTTTTAAAACCTCACCTCTAGATTCTGCTAGAATACTTTCTGGAGAAGATAAACCTATAGAGATTTTATTAAACCTCTTTTGTGTATTCTTATCATTATTTCTTGTCATAATACAAGTGCTAAAGAATTATTGTAATAAACTGTGATAACTTCTCCTGCCCGAAGGCAGGATTGTTATTACTCTTCTAATCTAATATCTAGTCCTAGACCTTTCAATTCATGCATCAAGACATTGAAAGATTCTGGCAAACCTGGTTCTGGCATTGGTTCTCCTTTTACGATAGCCTCGTAAGTCTTAGCTCTACCAATAACATCATCAGATTTTACTGTTAAGATTTCTCTCAATGTGGCAGAAGCTCCATAAGCTTCTAGTGCCCAAACTTCCATTTCACCAAAACGCTGACCTCCAAATTGAGCTTTACCACCAAGTGGTTGCTGCGTAATAAGCGAGTAAGGTCCAATTGATCTGGCGTGCATTTTGTCTTCAATCATATGTCCTAATTTCAACATATAAATCACTCCTACTGTTGCACGTTGGTCAAAACGTTCTCCGGTTCCTCCATCATAAAGATAAGTATGTCCAAATCTTGGAATACCAGCTTCATCGGTTAACTCATTGATTTGATTTAAAGTTGCACCGTCAAAAATTGGAGTAGCAAATTTTCTTCCTAATTTCTGACCTGCCCATCCAAGAACTGTTTCATAAATCTGTCCAATGTTCATACGAGATGGTACACCAAGTGGATTCAATACGATATCTACTGGAGTTCCATCATCTAGGAATGGCATGTCTTCTTCTCTTACAATTTTAGCGACAATACCTTTGTTTCCGTGACGACCTGCCATCTTATCCCCTACTTTCAGTTTACGTTTCTTAGCCACGTAAATTTTAGCAAGTTTTAAAATTCCAGATGGAAGTTCATCACCAACTGTAATTGTAAATTTCTCTCTTCTTAAACTTCCTTGAAGATCGTTTTGTTTAATTTTATAATTATGTAAAAGATCCGCTACTAAGGCATTGGTGTCTTTATCTGTAGTCCATGTTCCTTTGGTTAAATGACTAAAGTCTTCAACAGAGTTTAACATTTTAAGGGTGTACTTTTTACCCTTAGGCAAGGTATCTTCTCCTAAATCATTTTGAACACCTTGAGCAGTTTTTCCGCCAACGATACCAAATAATTTTTCAATTAATCGGTTTCTAAGTTCTTCAAATTTTACTTGGTACTTTGCTTCAAGAGCATCAATTTCTTGTTTATCCTGCGCTCTTTTCCGCTTATCTTTTACAGCTCTTGTGAACAATTTCTTATCGATAACAACACCGTTAAGAGATGGAGAAGCTTTTAAAGAAGCATCTTTTACATCTCCAGCTTTGTCACCAAAAATCGCTCTTAGTAATTTTTCTTCAGGAGTAGGATCACTTTCTCCTTTTGGAGTAATTTTACCAATAAGAATATCACCAGGCTTGATTTCTGCACCAATCCTAATCATACCATGTTCATCCAAATCTTTTGTGGCTTCTTCCGAAACATTTGGAATATCGGCGGTCAACTCCTCATTTCCTAATTTGGTATCTCTTACTTCTAAGGAATACTCGTCAATATGAACTGAAGTAAGAAGGTCATCTTTTACCACGCGTTCAGAAATCACAATAGCATCTTCAAAATTGTAACCTTTCCAAGGCATAAATGCTACTTTCATGTTTCTACCAAGAGCTAATTCTCCATTGTCTGTAGCATATCCTTCACAAAGCACTTGACCTTTCTTCACTCTATCTCCAACTCTTACAATAGGTTTCAAATTGATAGTAGATCCTTGGTTTGTTTTTCTGAATTTGATAAGCTCATAAGTCTTTTCATCATCATCAAAACTCACTAGTTTTTCATCATCAGTTCTATCGTAGGAGATGATAATTTTTCTAGCATCTACATAATTCACTGTTCCTTCACCTTCAGCATTGATCAAAACTCTTGAATCTTGAGCCACACGTCTTTCCAGGCCAGTTCCAACTATTGGGGCATCTACTCTCAGTAATGGAAGTGCCTGACGCATCATGTTAGACCCCATCAAAGCACGGTTGGCATCATCATGCTCTAAGAAAGGAATCAATGAAGCTGAAATAGAAGAAATCTGATTGGGAGCCACATCAATATAATCTACTTCTTTAGGATCTACGACTGGGAAATCACCCTCCATTCGAGCAATTACACGTTCTGAAGTCATTGTCCCATCATCGGCAATAGGAATATTGGCTTGAGCGATTAATTTATTTTCTTCTTCTTCAGCAGAAAGGTAAAGTGGGTCAGATTCAAAATCAATCTTACCATTTTCAACTTTACGGTATGGTGTTTCAATAAATCCCATGCTGTTAACTTTACC
>PXBV01000022.1 GCA_003565575.1 Psychroflexus sp.
CACGCGTTCAAAAGAAACATTTTAACCGATTGTTGCAAGAATTAATACGTATAAAAACAGAAGGGAAATGGCCACAAAAACCAGATACCTTTGAAAAGCTTCACGACAGAAGCCAAAAAGAATTGATAGTTTTTATATCAGACTTGTATGAAGAAACCGATGAACTTACCAAGATGGTATCTAAACTTAAAACCTCCAGAAACGAAGTTATAGTTCTTCACATTTTAGGTAATAATGAACTTGAGTTTAATTTGAAAGGTGCCATGATTTTTGAGGACTTGGAAACAGGTGCTAAAATGGAAATTGATGTAGAACAAGCCAAGGCTAGTTATTTAAAATCTTTTAAAAATGCTTTAAAAATCACCAAAGAAAACTTTTTGGCTAATGCTATAAGTTATCACCTTGTCAGAATGGATGAGCCACTTGGAGAAGCTTTACAACTCTTACTTAAAAAACGCCATAATTTAATGTAATATGTTTTTTCTTAATCCTTCTTTTTTATGGGCTTTAGCAGGACTTAGTGTTCCTCTAGCTATCCATTTATGGAGCAAGAAAAAAGGAAAGCACATAAAAGTTGGAAGCATCAAGTTTCTAAAGGAAGTCGACACTAAGAAAAGTAAAAGTATCGCTTTGAATGAAATTGCTTTGCTTTTAATAAGAATGGGATTCATCTCTGTTTTGGTATGTATTATATCAGAACCTCGCATAAATGATAAAACCAGTAACACGGCTATTACTTATCTAATAGAACCTTCTTTAATGAATGTTTCTAAGGTGAAAAACTTAGGAGATAGCTTAAGCGAAAGCGCAGATGTTCGGTTACTTCAAGAGGGATTTCCAGAGTACACTACAGAGGCATTTGATGTTGAATCTTTAGATAGAAATGGATATTGGCAGTATGCTCAGGCTTTACAAGATTTAAGAACGGATAGTCTTGTTGTGTTTACAAAAGCTCAATATAAAGCTGTAAAAGGTAAACGGCCGAGTTTCGCTAAACCCATAAATTGGGTTTATTTGGACGTAGAAGAAGAAATTCGCAAACCTGTAGCTATGCTTAGGAAAGAAGATGAGATTGAAAAGATATCGGTATGGAGTAATGCTAATCAATTTCAGTATTTCAAAGATGAAGTTAGAGGGGATTTTGAACTTAAAGATTCTATTCCCTTTTTTGAAATCTCAAGACTTCAAGTGCAGATGTATGCAGAAGACGAGTTTCAAGCTGAGGAAAAGTTTTTAAAAGCTACCTTTCAGGCTTTATCAAAGTATTTAAAGCATCCTATTGAAGTTAGAAACGTAAAAGTTGATGATAGCTTGAACTTATCTCCAAGCCAAGTTTTGATTTGGCTTAGCAAAGAACCAACCCCCTCAACTAAGGCTAAGATTTTACAGTTTAAACAAGACCCACTTGCAAACTCATTAATAGAATCAGGTAAAGACGAAAACAAATTTTACATTACTGAACGATTAAATTCTGAGAACATAGTAGAAATGCATTTAGCAGAACAACTCATTGGCATGTTGAGTTTTTATACTGATGTTGAAAAAGAAGCTGAAAAATACGATATTAGAGCAATAGATTTATCAATTCTAGAGTCGAGTCTAGATGATAATCTTAAGTTAGATGTAGTCCAGCAGTCCAAAGACATAGCGCACTACTTTTGGATGATATTTTTGATTTTGCTGGTGGCAGAGCGCGTATTATCTAAATACAGAAAACAATGAAGCAGGGAGGAAAAGACATAGTGTTGAGGTTTCAGAAGCGCTGGAAATTATTGGTTTGGGTAGAAGTTTTACTTTACGCCTTAGCTGGAGCCGTTTTATTTGGATTAATTTTTCAGAATTGGGTAATGCCATTAGCAGTCTTTTCTGTTGTATCTCTTGCTGTGATGTTTATAAAAAAACCCTGGGACATTCATTTACAAAAAGTTTCAGCTTTTTTGGACGCTCAATTATTAAAGCTAGAGTATAGTAGTGGATTGGTTTTGAAGGACAGCTCAGAACTTTCAGGTTTAGCTCAACTTCAACAAGAAAAAGCAACTGAAACTCTAAAAACTGAAATCAAGACCATAAATCCACAACACCATCTTAGGTTGGCAGTAACTTTATTTATAGTCATTAGTATATTCAGTTTTGTTATATATGCAATGGGCTTCACTTTTACACATTCTGAAGAGGATAGTCTTATAAGCCCAAGCGATAAGCTGGAGTTTATAGCAGCGGATTCTCTAAGCGCTAAAACAGAAGCTCCAATATTGACACATCAGATGGTGACCATAGACTATCCCGCATATACAGGAATACCAAGAAGAACGACTTCAGCCATGGAAATTCAAGCTTTAGAAGGTTCGCGCGTTCATTGGAAATTGAGTTTTGAAGGTCCAGTAGATAGTGTGAGCATAGTGAGTTTAGGTAAGCAGCGTCATCTTCAAAAGAGACAAAATAACTACGTTGGGAGCACTATCGTGGAAAATTCTGGGTTTTATAATTTTAAATTTACAGATACAACCGGAGCAAGCTATACTTCAGACTTGTACGGAATTGAAGCTGTAAAAGATAAAGCTCCTATTATTGAACTGGACGGTTTAGAACAGTTTAAGACTTTTGAATTTGATGGCGACAAAAATATTCGCTTTACTACCTCTATTTTGGATGATTATGGCATTGCAGAAGCTCAAATTGTAGCTACTGTGAGTAAAGGCACGGGAGAGTCAGTCAAATTTAGAGAAGAAAAGCTTGGTTTTGATACTCCAGTAACTTCTGGGCAAAAAAAGATGACACTTCATAAAACTCTAGATTTAGACCAGATGAAAATGGAGCCAGGTGATGAACTTTATTTCTATGTAGAAGCTAGAGATTATAGGCAACCACAAGTCAATATTTCTAGAAGTGAAACCTACTTCGCTAAAATAAAGGATACGGTAGATTATGGGCCAGGAGTAGAAGGTGGTCTTGGCGTTGATTTGATGCCAGATTACTTCAGAAGTCAGCGTCAGCTTATTATTGATACAGAAAAGCTGATAAGCCAGAGAGGAGACTTATCTACTAATGAATTCAATTCTACCAGCAATGATTTAGGATTTGACCAAAAATCCCTACGCTTGAAGTACGGTCAATTTATGGGAGATGAAGCAGAAGGCCCTACAGCCAACGGTGGTGAAATTTCAGATGACCACGATCACGATCACGATCACGATCACGA
>PXBV01000031.1 GCA_003565575.1 Psychroflexus sp.
TAGGTTTTAGTTTACCTTCCCTTATTGCTTCGGCATCTTTTTTATGCTTTGGCACCCAAATACGCCCATCGTTTCTTAACGATTCCGACATTAAAGTCAGTTTGGACTGTAAGTCACCAGAAACAGGAATACACGTAGGGTGAATTTGTGTAAAGCAGGGATTGGCGAAGAATGCTCCTTTTTTGTGAGCTCTCCAGGCAGCCATTACATTACTTCCCATGGCATTGGTAGAAAGGTAGAACACATTACCATAACCACCAGAAGCCAAAACCACAGCGTGAGCAGAATGTCTTTCTATGTTTCCAGAAACAAGATCGCGTGCGATAATTCCTCTGGCTTTTCCATCCACAAGCACCAAATCCATCATTTCATGTCTGTTGAAAGCTTGGATTTTTCCTCTATTGATTTGTCTATTCATTGCTGAATAAGCTCCTAGCAGCAATTGCTGCCCTGTTTGTCCTTTAGCGTAAAAGGTTCTAGACACTAATACACCACCAAAAGAACGGTTGTCCAAAAGACCTCCATATTCTCTTGCAAAAGGAACACCTTGAGCGACACATTGGTCAATGATATTACTAGAAACTTCTGCTAATCTATAAACGTTAGCTTCTCTAGACCTGTAGTCACCACCTTTTACCGTATCGTAAAACAACCTATAATCGGAGTCGCCATCCCCTTGGTAGTTTTTGGAAGCATTGATTCCGCCCTGTGCGGCAATAGAGTGTGCTCTACGTGGAGAGTCTTGGTAACAAAATGTCTTGACATTGTAACCAAGTTCTGCAAAAGTAGCTGCAGCGCTTCCACCAGCCAATCCAGTTCCTACGACAATGATGTCAATATTTCTTTTATTGGCAGGGTTGACGAGGTTGATTTCGTTTTTATGTTTAGTCCATTTTTTTTCAATGGGACCTTCTGGTATTTTTGATTCTAAAACTGACATAATCCTTTCGCTTATAAGTTATTAAAGTAGTGAAATATCGCAATAAATACAAAACCCATAGGGATAACAATCGCAAAAGCTTTTGTAAAAATTTTGATGCCTGATGAGTATTTATTATTCACACCCATGGTTTGAAATGAAGAAGCAAATCCATGTAGCAGGTGCAACATAAGAAAAATAAAAGCTAAGACATACAGTCCTACTCTAACTCCTTGACCAGCAAACTTGGCTACTGTTTCTTCATAGTATCTGAAATTTCCTGCTTCATTTAATCCACTCATATCGCCTTCTAGGTATTTAACTTGCATCTCGTGCACCCAGAAGTCGTAGAAATGAAGGCCTAAAAAAGCTAAAACTACGATTCCAGAAATAATCATATTTCTAGAAATCCATGAAGAGTTAGCAGCGCCATTAAATTTTGCGTACTTTACACCTCTTGCGCTTCTGTTTCTGGCTTCAAGAATGAATCCCATCACAAAATGGAATACTACTCCAGCTATTAATATAGGCTGAAGAACGGCTTGTACCAGAAAATTAGTTCCCATAAAATGAGAAATTTCATTAAAGGTATCTGGACTAACGACAGAAGTAAAGTTAATCGTGAAATGTTGAGCTAAAAAAAGGACTAAAAACAGTCCTGAAAGAGCCATAGCAACTTTCCTTGCTATTGATGTTTTACTTATACCCATTGTATTTTTTTTGATTTTGCACAAAAATACATCACTTAAGTCACTGAAGCAAACAAACTCAATCAATTACTCTTAATTTAGAATAGATTTAAGTGATGATAAGTCTTGAATGATTTTTTTGAAGGAGCTTTAATGTTTAAAGGCTCTATTGGATTTGTTTTTTTAATGAAATAATACGATTTTTAGGCTTTAAAATTTGAAAATCCTTTTGAATATGTGCCATTTTAATTCGTGCAACTTTATTAATTGAGATTCTAAATTCAGTTCTTACCAGCTATATGTTTCAGGTTAAAATTTTTTTATTAGTATAATGAATGTTTTTGATATCAAGTATAAAACCCTAGTTTTACTCACTTAATTGTAAAAAATGAAATTGAACACTACTTGCTTTTGTTTTCTTTTCCTTTTCAATCTCATTTTAGCTCAAGAGAATAAACAAGCTGATTCCATTTTTCAGTCTTTGAATGCTGAAAGTGATTTAGTTCTTAAATTTAAAGTGCTGGACTCGTTGTCTCTTGCTTTAGAAGATGAAAATTATATAAAGCCGTTTGAAAAAGTTCAACTGGAACTTATCGACATCGGTATTGAAATAGATAGCCTAGACCGCGTTGCTTATCAAGGCATTAACTTGTCTTGGTTTTATAACAATAGATTACGCCAGCCCCAAAAGTCGGTTGAGCTTACAAAAGACTTACTGGCGTTAGACCAAAGCAATATCCGAGATTTTTATATTGGGCTTTTATATAGAGAACTTGCAGATGCCTACTTTTTTCTTGGAGACAATGCTTTGTCTATAGAATATTATGAGCCTGCAGTTGAAATTTTTGAAGCACTAGACAATAAAAAAGTTCTTGCGGAAACACTTATGTATTTGTCTGCTCCCCAAAGCAATGTTGGAGATTTTGTAAATGCTATTCAGACCATGGAGAAGGCTTTGCAATTGTTTGAAGAAGTGGAAGACCTGTATCATATTTCTGGAATGCGTATTGAAATGGGTTTGCTTCTTAAGAAATATGGGTTTTTAGATGAAGCTGATGAGCAGTATCAACTTTTGTTGGATGAAGGGCAAGCTACTCAAGCTCAATTAGCTGCCGTTTACATCAACAAAGCTAATTTAGCAAAAGCAAATAAGGACTATGAAGGGTTTTTTAAATTCATGGACTTAGCAGAGCAGCATGCTAAAGAATCTGACCGCCCAGACTTCATTATGCCCGTTGTAATACTTTCCAAAGTTGAAGTGTACTTTAGTCTTAATGATACTCAAAAGGCTAATGAAGTTTTCACCGCTTATCAAGAAAACTATCCATCAACAGAAAGCGCTTTTGAAACTCCTATAACCAACATCAAGGCCTTAAAATTGGTAAGTGAAGGAAGTTTGAAGGCGGCAATAGCTGAATATGAAAAGCTTGTGGAATTGGAATCTTCAAGAAACAATTGGGCTAAAGTTGTAGAAGCTAAACAGAACCTTGCTGAGTTGTATCAAAAGGTGAATGATGATACAAAGGCCTTACAAAATCAATCTCAATACATACAGCTCAA
>PXBV01000275.1 GCA_003565575.1 Psychroflexus sp.
AAAAAAGCAACCTTTTCAGGCTCTCAAACAATGGTCATTTTCAACGGGTTTAATTCAAGATTTCGAGAATAGACCTATATATAGCTCTATCACATTATGAAATTAACCAGAAAGAAAATATCACGGTTCGGGCTGTCAAACTCAAGATAGTTTCAGCTTTTGTAAAGATTTATTGCGGTGGGCGGACTATATATAGTCCGATTACATTATGAAAAATATTAACAACCGCTCAAGTGTAGTCGGGCTGTAGGATTCAAGCATTTATCAAAATTCTTATGAGAATTTTACTAATCAATTCCGAGAGGCGACCTATATATAGGTCGATTACATTATGAAGTTGATCAACAATCCTCAAGAAAGAATCAAGATACACTTAGCCTACAGAAAGTATTACAATTTGAGGAGTAACCCATCGTGTCATTGCAAAAGTCGGTTCGTAGCATATATCTTTCATGCAAGTTCAAAGCCCACCTAGTTCCCATGGTGGGTTTTTGCATATCTGCAAGTTGTAAAAGCCGAGAAAACTGAGAAAATCTTAATAAAAATTTACAATCTACAACGTAAGACAAGGGTTGCAAAAGTCGGTGATACCATGGAATTGTATCACTTTGACCAATGTTTCTCAGAAACTGTGAACTTTACTGGTAGATATTGCAATAAATAACATAGCAAGTTGCTAGGTTTAGGAACTGGCTACCAGTTCGGGCGTTGCATGATCCGACTTTTTCGGTAAAATTGAAAACAAGGAAAAGCCCCCTCCCTCTGCACAAAGGATTACTTTCTGGAGAAGGAGGAGACTAAGAGTAGCGACAACTACTCAATCAAATCGTATAACACAATGTTCTGAGAGAACACTTAATTTAATGATAGACAAATACAGCATAGACAAGCAAGGTTACAAAAAAAATACTACTGAGTTACATCGTGAGAAAACTGAGAAAACTGAGAAAATTTACGATCGCACTCAAGTTTTATCATCAGAAAATAAGAAAAAAGGTGAAAACGGACATAGTAACACCGTTTCATTTCACCCTAGCACTTTTGAAAACTATCCTAGTAAAAGAGGTCCTATCCCTTTGTGGGAACTGGATGCAACTGGTTTTCCCAAGTTAAAAAACACTGTAAACGTATTTTGTGACTACTTAAAATTTTTTACTGCAAACTGTGAGCTAACTTATCGAGGAATTGTGATGATCGAGGAGCTATTTTTAAAGGGAAAATTGTTTTTAGACGAAAATGGTTGCAAGGGTAAGAAAGAATTTGAGATTACCAAAAGTGAAGCTGGTGGTCAAGTTCACAATGGCTCCAAGAAAACATGGAGCTACAAAATAGAAAATAGCATAGGTGTAACGCTATACGTCAGCGATAACGGTACGTATGTTGATGCGTTAAACCTTGAGTTTAAAGGCTCTCCTTTAAAGCATTTAATAGCTAGAAATAACTTTTTATCACTATGTGAAATTATAAAAATAATGAAGGACATAGTTCCTGCAATAAATGTTTCAAAATTCCATGCTACCGTTGAGGTTTCTCATGATTTAATCGACATTTTACAACTAAAAAAATGCTTAGAAATTGGTGATTTTCATGGTGCTAGTGTACGGCATACTATCCCTGACTATAGAGATATAAAAATAGGTGATAAAACCTACAATACGTTATCAGGCTTATCTTTGTATTTTGGATCTAAAAAAACCCGTGCTAAAAGAATAAATATCTATGAAACCTACGAAAAGCATGGGTATCATGCCGTAAGGTATGAGCTAAGATTAGGTGATTTTCAATCAAGAAACTTTGTTAATAATATTATGAAAATCTATGATGAGGATTCTGATAAAATGCTAGAAAATAGCATAATAAATCACCCTGTAAGAACTATAAAACTAACTAAAAACAATCAATTAAGAGAATATTTTATTAATTATATATTCTCGTTAAATACTCTTTGTTTTATTGATAAACCTAAGAAAAAAGCTAATCGAGGTATCTTTAAGCAAACTGAGATTATCTTGCCGTTTTGGAGAAAGTTTAGAGATAGTTTAGTAACTAAAGAATTTGTTATCAAGTTCGATAGAAGCAAGGCAAGTATTAGTAGGAAATTCCGTTATCTATGGCGTAATTCAATGGGATTGCTACGTAGTATTAAAGATAAGTTTGGTGAGAGTGCTATGATTCAAACTATCCTTGATGGGGTTAAATTGAGTGAACTAAAAGAGTCCGAGCGATTCAAAGATGATGTGCATTTTAAAACCTTAACTGGTAAATCTTTAAGCTACCAAAAGAACTTACAGCAACTAAATGATCTAGGTGACAAGTGTTGGTTGGGGCTGCTAGAACCTGATATAAGAGAAGCATTGAGAAAAGCAAATCTTCTACACCATTATCCTAAAATGTTTAACACTGGTGAAAATGTAATTTTCCCTATCTTTAAAAATTGCAACCCTGAGTTTCACGAACTCGTTTCAATTCCTTTTTAGCTTAGTACAAAATATCTAATAGACAAGTCTATATAGTTTGATATACAATAAAGTAGTATAGACAATAATATAGACAAGGATAGATGTGATGAGCAAAAAGCTATTGACAGTAAGGATAGATGAGGAGAAATTAGAGTCGTTCAGAGAGTATTGTGAAACCATGAATACTTCTATGAGCGAATCAATACAACACCATGTTAATCAGTGTTTGGGGATAGAAACGCCTGTAACAACCATTGAAGAAATAAAGAATAACTTTGATGATGACCTGAGAAAAATAGAGGGTGATGTAAAGAGACAAAATCAGAGAATTACAGAAAATCAATATAGTATAGGTTTGTTATTAGAGAGAATAGGACAATTAGAAGGTAAGATAGATAAGCAACTAGACAACGATAGACAAGTTGATAAGATAGACAATAATATAGATGGTAGTATAGACAATAATATAGAGAAGAAAGTAACTATCCCTGACTTAAAAAAGCAATTAGATAGCTTAGGGATTAGCTACCGAGTCAAAGCCAAAAAATCAGAGTTACTTGCCTTGCTTGGTGAACAAAAAACTCGTGCAGACTTGCCCTTGCCTTCTTGACCATAAATGAATTAGTCTCTTAGGCTCACAGTGTCAAATAGCGAGGGAAAACGCTACTAACGCACCTAGATTGATGATTGCGTAAACTACGT
>PXBV01000091.1 GCA_003565575.1 Psychroflexus sp.
AGCTTCTACAGAAGAAAGTAAAGAATAAATCACAATTTTTATATTTTACTTAAAGCATCCTGTTTTTCAGGATGCTTTTTTATTTTTACAAAAAATAAAGATGAGAGCTTTTTTTGCTAGACTTTTGTCCAAAAAGAAAGAAGAATACATAGACCCAATGAAAAAATTTTTGATTGTTGGACTAGGAAACCCTGGGCCCAAGTATGAAAACACTAGACACAATATTGGATTTAAGATTTTAGACCGTCTTGCAGAAAAAAAAGAACTTACTTTTGAAGCAGAACGTTATGCTGAGAAAGCCGAATTTAAATTTAAAGGACGAAAATTTATACTTATCAAACCTAGTACCTTTATGAACTTGAGTGGTAAAGCAGTAAGGTATTGGCTTGATAAAGAAAAAATAGCTATTCAAAACTTAATGGTCGTAACGGATGACCTCAACCTTGATTTTGGCACCTTAAGATTAAAAGCCAAAGGCAGTGATGGCGGTCATAATGGATTGAAAAGCATTCAGGATTTACTTCAAACCACTACTTATCCAAGATTTCGATTTGGGATAAGTGATGAGTTTTCAAAAGGTAAACAGGTAGATTATGTATTGAGTGAATGGACTTCTGAAGAAAATGAAAAACTGAAAGAGCGCTTAGAAACCTCTTCAGAATTGATTCTTTCATTTGGCACAGCAGGCATTCAAAACACAATGAACAACTTTAACGGAAAATAGACGCAGGTGAAGATTTATAATAGTGTTTCAGAATTTGATGCTTCCATCCCTACTGTAGTTACGATTGGGACTTTTGATGGTGTGCATCTTGGCCATAGAAAAATCATACAGCGTCTAGTCCATTCTGCAAAAAAAGAAAATTTACAGACGGCACTGCTTACCTTCTACCCTCACCCGAGAATGGTGTTGCAACAAAGCTCCGATTTAAAATTGATCAATACCATCAATGAGCGCAAATTGATTCTAGAAGAAACTGGCTTAGAACACCTCATCGTTCATCCGTTTACCATAGAATTTTCTAGGCTTACCGCTAGGGAATATGTTGAAGACATCTTGGTAAAAGGGCTCAATGCCAAAAAAATAGTTATTGGTTACGATCATCACTTTGGAAGAAATAGAACAGCAGACCTTCAAGATTTAAAAGCGTTTGGAGAAGAGTTTGGTTTTGAAGTTGATGAAATTTCAAAACAAGACATTGAAGATGTGGCTGTTAGCTCAACAAAAATCAGAAACTCTTTAGAAGAAGGCGATCTTGAAAAGGCCAATGAATACCTGACTCGGCCTTTCTTTCTCTCTGGAGAAGTGATTCGTGGAAAAGGCATTGGCAAAACATTAGGCTACCCTACCGCCAATTTAAAAATTGAAGAGTCTTATAAGCTGATTCCAAAACAGGGTGTTTACGTTGTGGCTTCTGTCATTGATGGTTATAAGCGTTTTGGGATGATGAATATTGGCACCAACCCAACCGTAGGCGGTCAAGAACGAAGTATAGAGACGTATTTTTTTGATTTGGATAAAGACTTATACGGTAAACACCTTCATATCCAACTCTTGAAACGCATACGCAGTGAAACTAAATTTGATGGTATAGATGCTTTAATAAAAGCAATGAAATCTGATGAAGTGTTTGCTAGGAATTATATTAAGCTTACAAAAAACTGATGAAGGAACTCCTCTTTAAGCAGGTTGATAATTCTTCTTTAATAATTTTTAGAATTATTTTTGGTTTACTTATTACCCTTGAAGCATGGGGTGCCATCGCTACAGGGTGGGTGCGCAGGACTTTAGTGGAACCCCAATTTACTTTCAACTTTATTGGCTTTGATTTTCTGCAGCCTTTACCAGGCTATGGCATGTATGTTTACTTTGCTATTATGGGGCTTTTAGGAGTTTTTGTGATGCTAGGTTTCAAATACAGATGGAGCATAGTGGGTTATACCCTACTATGGACATGCGTATATCTCATGCAAAAAACCTCTTATAACAACCATTACTACCTGCTCATTCTCTTGCTTATCTTTATGTGTATTGTTCCTGCACATCGATATCTTTCTTTGGACGTGAAGAACAACCCAAAGCTAAAAGCTATAAGTATGCCCAATTGGGTAATACTCTTTATTATTGGGCAAATTTGGATTGTCTACACATACGCAAGTCTTGCAAAATTTTATCCAGATTGGCTAGATGGCTCCTTCCCAGAATTGCTTATGAAAGCTAAAGCCCACTACTGGCTAGTAGGTGATTTTTTACAACGAGGTTGGGTACATATGTCTATAGCCTATTTTGGGATTTTGTTTGATATGCTCGTTGTGCCGCTTCTACTTTGGAAACGCACACGTATGGCCATGTTTATTTTCAGTATATTTTTTCATCTTTTCAACAGCATTGTTTTTCAAATTGGCATATTCCCTTATATGTCTTTAGCTTTTAGTTTATTCTTTTTTCCTAAAGAACAAATTAATCATTTATTTCTGAAGTCTAAAGCGTATTATAACTCAGCAGAAATTAAAACGCCACCGTATGCTCCAATGCTAAAAAGTTTTTTCTGTGTTTGGTTTTTGATACAGCTCCTACTTCCTATACGACATCACTTCATTAAAGGAAGTGTGTTTTGGACTGAAGAAGGCCACCGTATGAGCTGGAGAATGATGCTTAGATCCAAAGGAGGCTCAGCCAGTTTTACGGTTAAACACACTGAAACTGGCAAAGTAGAACGCGTTAAGCTAGAGGATTATCTAACCCCGAAGCAAAGGCGAAACCTTGTAAAGCCAGACGGCATCTATCAATTTACACAACACCTAAAAAAAGTGTATGCAGAAAAAGGAATTCCTGTTGAAATTTATGGCCGGATAAAAGCAAATCTGAACCACAGAACACCTGTTTATTTGGTTGACCCAAAGCTAGACCTTACCACTATAGAATGGGATTATTTCTTTCATAATGACTGGATACTGCCTCAGCCTGAGGATATGCCTTGAGCTTATAAATTCAACAGTTATTATGTAATTGCTCTTAGAGGTTTAAAACTTCTCTGATTCAGATTTATCAAGCTATATGATTTATTTCATCAATATCATTTTTCCTGTTTGAATGGATTCCCCTGCTTGTATTCTATACATATAAACCCCTGGTTTCAAACCACTTCCATCAAA
>PXBV01000180.1 GCA_003565575.1 Psychroflexus sp.
CATGTATCCTACCATAGCTAAAAAAGCTAATATGCAAATCGCTAATCAATATAGAAGGCCTGTTCTGAATCGTACAGAAAAAGATAAAGGTGCTTACTCGGAGATTATTTTTCATTTAAAAAGAATATAATATGGCAAGTACATTTGATATTGGTTTAAAATCAAAACTTAGAACGTTCGCAGAAAAATTTTCTATTGACACTAATGCTATTAATGAGCAAGATTGGTTCGAACTTTTCTCAAATTACACAGTGATAAGTAATATTTTAAACGAAGATTTTGATGATCCAAACTCCGTTTCTGCTGGCAAATCAAAGGGATTGGATGGTATAGGAATTATTGTCAATAATCGAATTATAAAAGATGAGTCAGACCTAGAAAAAATTGGAGAAAGAGAGAGGCTCACAGTTAGAATATGTCTCATTCAATCAACAACTGGAAGCAGTTTTAGTTTACAAAAATTTCAATCCTTTACGGATGAAACAATTAATTTTTTAAAATGCAATAATATTATTGAACCATTTTCTGATATTCTGAAAAAGCTATTTGACGAAGAAGGCAGATATGTAGAACAAATGGTAGAAACACCTATTGTTGATTTATATTTTTGTTCTGGAAAAACCAATCATACTTTATCATCTGTAGAACATGAATGTGAAAAAAAGAAAATTCGATCACGAAATGATTTTGATTTTCAATTTAATTTGAATGATATCTATTTGCTTCAAACAGATGAGTTAAAATCATACTACGAGAAAATTGATAAGTTTTTAGAAGTACTTGTAGAATTTAATTCTGAAATTCCACTTGCGGAAAAGCCAAATATTCCTGTAAGCTTTGTCTCTGTTTTAAAATTTTCGGAATTAAAAAAGATTATTGTATCTGATGAAGGAAAAGGGTTTTTAAGAGAGAAATTGTTTGTTGAAAATGTACGTTCCAGAATCGAGAACTCATCAGTTAATGACGATATACTTTCAACATTGAATGATAATAATAAAAGACCATACTTCATATACTTAAACAATGGTATTACTATACTTTGTGAGCAAGTGAGAAGACATGAAGTTAGTCCGAATAAGTTTTACATAAAGCACCCTAGAATAATAAATGGCTGCCAAACATCGCACATCCTATTTGACTATTATAAAACAAATCCTGATGAAGCAGATAAAACAGAAGTTATTGCAAAAATTATTTCTACAACAAACCCAGACTTAAAAAAGAATATAATTTATGCAACAAATAACCAAAATGCTATAGATAAAGACCTTGAAACACTGAATGATTTTCATTCTAAGCTTGAAGAACATTTTATTGGTAAAGATTCATTTGGAATTTACTTCGAGAGACTTAGAGGTCAGTATTCTGAAATCTCTCCTCCCTATAAAGTCCTTACTAAAGAAATAATAGCAAAGGCCTACATATCAGTTTTGTTAAAAGAACCACATCTTATGAAAAGTAATGCTTTATCAAGAATTGAAAAATACAGGGATGAAGGCAAAATATTTACAAAAATTGATAACTGTGAATTAGATAAATACTATTACTCTGGCGTTCTTTACTTTTTAACGCATAAGATTCTGGCTAACAACACCATTCAATTAAAGTCCAAAACAATGGATATGCATATTTTATTAGCTTGTGACTTAAAACTTACTCAAGGCGGTAAAAACTCTGTCAATGAAAAAATTTCATACTTATCAAATTACGAAAATGCTAAAAATCTTTTCATTGAAGTCAACAATATTTTAGAACAACAAGATTATTTATTTGAAAAAAGAGGGTTTTATTCAAATCCGAAAACCAAACAACTAATAACTTATTTTGCAAATCAAAATGACACTAACTAACAAACAAAAAGAAAGAATATCAATTGAGGTTATAAAAACTTTAGTTACAAGATTTGAAAGTTTTCCAGAAGATGCTTCTCGCAATAGAAACGCCCCATTTCACGAAGCTTTTTTAAATGCGTTTTCGGATAAGTTAAATGGTAAAGTATATGATACCCCATTTTTTATTAGTTTAAGCAGTTGGCTGCAAGGTTTAAATACTACACTTGGGCAAACATTTTTTGAGAATGTTGCTCATCATTTGTGTAGTGGTGAAAAAAGAGAATACACATCAAAGAAGCTGGGAAATCTTCAAATTACACAAAAACAAAAGGAGAAAATTACTAACATTATTACTGATCTAAGTAATGCTACTACTGTTCCTGATTTAACAAATGAAAACAACCTAATTTTTCAAAACTACAGTTCTTCACTAGTAAGTGCTATTGACTTTTCTGTTGATGTTTTTATTGAAGATGCTAATTCTATTACAGCAATTGAATTGAAATCTGTAAAACCAAATTCCGGCGAAATGCGAGGTGAGAAACAAAAAATTCTTGAAGGTAAAGCAGCTTTATACAAACAGTTTCCAGACAAACAGATAAAATTTTTCATAGGTTTCCCTTTTGATCCAACTGTAAATCCAACAAACGAATCAGTTACTAACTTTAACAAAACTCGCTTTTTACGTTCAATTATTAATATGGCAAAATACTTTGCACCAAACGAAACATTAATAGCTAATGAGCTTTGGGATATGCTATCAGGACAACCAAATACAATGGAAGCAATTTTAGCTATAATCAACAATATTTCTACCACGCAGTTTTTGACTAAATTTCAATTGCTTGCAGATAACTCAAAACGATTGACAAGTCAATATATGCACCAATTAAATGACTGGAACTTGTTTTCTGAAATGGAGTTAATAGATAACAATGATACAATCTTTCAAAAAATCAAAGCTGATAAGACATTAACACGAGTATATAATAAAACTGCATTTGACAACAAAGGAAATTACAATAAAGACAGATATGTGAGTTTGAAAGAATTGATTTAAAATTCAGTCTTATTCTGTTTCAAGCATTGTCTAGCTCTCTAGGCTTTATACACAATTCAAGTCTTGCAAAGTGTATATCCCAGCCAAGGCACGAAACCATTATGAGGTAAAATTAATCAATAAAAAAAGAAACTTTATTTTTCTAATAAAAGATGTAACATTATCAATGTTCATCCGTCTTAATATTTGTTTATTATTCTTCAAACATCATCAATAAACTAATTATTAACCGGAAATATCAACCCTTTTTATAA
>PXBV01000095.1 GCA_003565575.1 Psychroflexus sp.
ACCAAATGATCTCCTTTTATTCCAGAAGTTTTAGGAGTTTCGCCATCACCAAACTTTTGCCAAGCCAGCATACTTTTACAGATGTGAATCCCTCTGTCGTTGATGATTTGTGTTTTATAAACTCTTTTACCAGCGGCTTTTTGAATTTCTGCTACAGAAAACCCTAAAAGGTTGTTTCTGATGTGTCCAAGATGTAAAGGTTTGTTGGTGTTAGGTGAGGAATATTCTACCATAACCTTATGGCTATCAGTAGTTATGGATTTGAATCCGAAATTTTCTTCATCTCGGATGCTTTGTATGACATCTGTAAAGTAGGTATCTGCAAGTGATAAATTCAGAAAACCCTTTACTACGTTGAACTTAGAAATTTCTGAAGATGAGGAAACAAGGTAATTCCCGACTTGTTCACCTAGTTGAACAGGATTGGTCTTGATGTGTTTTAAAAGTGGAAATACTACCAATGTAAGGTCGCCTTCAAACTCTTTTCTTGTGAGTTGAAATTCAAAGGAATCCACTTCTTTTTGGAAGGTATTGTATAAAAATGTAGTTATGTGCTTAGAAAGTTTTGTTTCTAGAGTCATAGTCATAGTGTTTCAGTTGCAAAGATAATCTAAAAATTAGAGGACATTCCAAGATGAGAACTCGGAATTAAGTATATTTCAAACAAAAATATGCTTTTAAATGTATCTTATAATCGTCCTAAAATAAAAGAACAAATCAATTCAGAAGTGGGTTCCCCTTTTACGTTTATGGAGCGTATCAAATTGGGTGGTATTGGCTCTGGAAAATTGAATATACATTCTTCTAGTATTCAAATTCACAACCTTCTTATATTAGATAATAATTTAAATATTTGTGGTATTGAAATGAGACCCAAGGGCATTATTGTTACCTTTCGTTCTTTATTAGAAACCTATGCTCTCGTCATCCCTTATTATAAGTTGAAGCTTTACAAAGGTCAGGCTAAAATTTACTCTATCTATATGGATAGTTATTTCATAAAAGTAGAAGTCAAAGAAAAACGTAATCATGAATTTTTAAAAAAGATACTCAAATATAAATCTGATCATTTTTCAAATGATTTTGAAAATTATTAACCAAAATAAATGAAGGTTGAGCTGATTTTTATAAAGTTTGGTCTAAGCATAAATTCATCTACTCATTTAATTAACATATAAACACAAATGAAAATACTCATAACAGGAGCCAACGGATACATAGGAATGAGAATTTTACCTTTGTTGCTAGATCAAGGGCATGAAGTAGTTTGTGCAGTAAGGAATGCAGATCGACTTTCTGTAGATGACGATGTAAAAAGCAAAATAGAGATTGTAGAAGTAGATTTGCTAGATAACGTAGTACCAAACCTTTTTCCAAAAGACATTGATGTAGCTTATTACCTGGTGCATTCTATGACGAGTTCTAATTCCAATTTTTCAGACAAGGAAGAAACTGCAGCATTAAATTTTAATGCTTACATGGCAGATACTCAGGTACAGCAGGTTATATTCTTAAGCGGAATTGTAAATGAAAATCACCTGTCTGAACATCTTAAATCTAGAAAAAATGTTGAAGATGTTCTTTACAAGGGAAAATTTAACCTTACTGTAATACGAGCTGGAATTATAGTAGGGTCGGGGAGTGCTTCGTTTGAGATTATTCGCGATTTATGTGAAAAACTGCCTTTAATGATTACTCCAAAATGGGTCAACACCAAATGTCAACCTATTGGTATACGGGATGTCCTAAAATTTCTCACTGGCGTCTTAGGGAAAGAAGAAACCTATAACCAATCGTTTGATGTTGGGGGTCCTGACGTGCTTACCTATAAAGATATGATGAAAGGTTACGCTAAGGTAAGAGGATTGAATCTCACCATTATGAACGTTCCAGTAATGACTCCAAAATTGTCGTCTTATTGGCTATATTTTGTAACATCTACATCTTATAAATTAGCTTCAAACCTAGTAGATAGTATGAAGGTGAATGTGATAGCAAAAGATCACCGCCTTCAAGATATGCTAGAAATCCAACCCCATACCTATGAGGAAACCATAGAAATGGCTTTTATAAAAATAGAGCAAAATCAAGTGATTTCCAGCTGGAAAGACTCAAAAGTAAGTAGCAGATATTCTCAAAAGGATTTGAATAAATATATAAAAGTTCCAAAATACGGGTGTTTACATGATCACCAATCTATGATGGCTAAGGATGTAGATAAATCTTTAGAAAAAATATGGGCAATTGGGGGGAGTAATGGTTGGTATTATGCAGATACGCTTTGGAAAATTAGAGGATATTTAGACAAACTCATCGGCGGGGTAGGTTTAAGGCGAGGGCGTACCAATCCTGACAAAATCAACCCTGGAGATTCTTTAGATTTTTGGCGAGTTCTGATGGCTGATAAAGACGAAAAGCGCTTGTTGTTATTTGCAGAAATGAAAGTTCCAGGTGAGGCTTGGCTTGAGTTTAAAATCGATAAGGATAATAGAGTTCATCAAAATGCCACCTTTAGACCCAAAGGAATTAGAGGGAGACTGTATTGGTATTCCATGTTGCCGTTTCATTATTTTATTTTTAACGGTATGCTTACTCAAATTTGTAATGCTAAATAGTGTTGAACATTTAGTAGAAATTAATCTTTTATCGGAAGGTTAAGATTTCATCCCGAGTAGAAAAAGTGAACACTCCAAATCCTTGTGAGTTAAGTCTAATAGTTCGTTCTGAATCTGTGTTTTGCAATGTAATATTATTGAAAACCACTGTAATATTAAACCTTCGAGATACTCTGTTTTCTAAGAAAAAATCAACTTCTATTGAGTCGGTTGCTTCAGGATCTAAGTAATTAGGGATGCCTATGTTACTGAAGCTGTTTTCTGGATTCAAAACTGGAGCAGTAGGCGTACCTTCTTCAAAGGCATTTAAATCTTCATTCCTGGTTAGTATACCGTCACCATCATCATCATCATCTAAGTAATTAGGAACTCCGTCACCATCAGTGTCTATGATGCCTTGTTCATTAGCAATTCTATCAAATTCAATATTTTCAGTAATCTCAGTTCGTGTTCTTACGTTATCGTTATCATCATCAATGTCTAAAAAATTGGGAATACCGTCACCGTCTGTATCCAAGTCAAAAACGCTACCAAAAAAGTTACCATTTTCATCTACTGGTCTTTCCTCAATGTCTGGAATACCATCTCCATCAGTATCTACATTAGGGCCAGAAACTCTTGTGATTGTAAATTCCACACTGCCACCTGTTGTACTTACAAATTCTTCAATGACATTAGGACGGCTTGGAGGTACTTCTTGGCAGAAGTATTCACTGCTATTTGCAGAAGCATCAAGCCTTCTGAAGTTGACTCGATTAGAACTATTAATCGAAACTGAAAATGTTCCGGGATTAATTATATTTTCGATATTTTCTAAGATATTTTGCTGGAAGGTAAAAGAAATAGCTTCATTAGAATCTGTAATGATATGAAGTACTTTTCGGTTACCCTCAAATTCACATAGGTTGAGTGAAGAATCGGCATCAAAATTAAAATCACTTACGATAATATCTCCGTCATCGCAACTTAGTAATAGTACACAAATAACAAAAAGTGTGAATAATAGTCTCATAAATTCAGAATTCTGGTCAAATATAATATACTTAAAGTATACCAATTAAATTTGAATTATTTTTGTGATATAATTTTTCTATATGAAATCAGTTTATTTAGACAATGCTGCTACAACACCCATAGATAATCAAGTTATTGCTGCTATACATGAAAGCATGCTTGCCAATTTTGGTAACCCGTCCTCAACACATGCGTTTGGCCGAAAAGCAAAAGCTGCTGTAGAAACCGCAAGAAAATCTATAGCTTCTTTATTACATACAACTGCAGCTAATATTGTGTTTACTTCTGGCGGAACCGAGGCAGATAACATGGCCATTATTTGTGCGGTAAGAGATTTGGGAGTCAAACGAATTATTTCTTCCAAAATAGAGCACCATGCTGTGCTTAATTGCGTTGAATTTTTAGAAGCGGAGGCTCTTATTGATCTTCAATTTGTAAATTTAGATGAGAACGGTTCTGTAGATGTTTCTCATTTAGAGAGCTTGTTGGCAGAAAGCCCATCAGTGAAAACACTCGTGTCTTTGATGCATATTAATAATGAAATTGGTAACATATTAGATTTGAAAGCAGTGGGTGAACTTTGTAAAACACACAATGCTTTATTCCATAGTGATACTGTTCAATCTGTCGGGCATTTTTCTATGAATTTGGAAGAGCTGCCTGTAGACTTTATTGCCGTGAGTGCGCATAAATTCCATGGTCCCAAGGGGGTAGGTTTTCTGTACGCTAAAAGTAGAACTCATCTTAAACCATTTATACATGGTGGTTCTCAAGAACGAGACTTAAGAGCTGGAACAGAGAGTGTTCATAATATTGTAGGTCTGCAAAAAGCTATGGAATTGGCTTACTTGAATCTTGAAAAGGAGAGAGCTTATATCACTTCTTTAAAACGTTACTTTATCCATACTTTAATGGATGAAATTCCTGGAGTTCGATTCAATGGGCTTTCAGGTAATTTAGAAAAAAGTACTTACACGTTAGTAAATGTGAGCATTCCTCTTTCCGCTTCAGAAATGGATATGTTTTTATTTCAATTAGACCTTAAAGGCATTGCATGTTCAAAGGGAAGTGCTTGTCAAAGCGGTGCTCAAATTGGCTCGTTTGTGTTGAATGAAATCTATGGAGATAATTTAGACTATCCAGGTATTCGATTTTCTTTCTCTAAATATAATTCTAAAGAAGAATTGGATTACGTCATTTCAATATTGAAAGATTTAGCTATTTTAAAATCGAGCTGAAAGCTTTAGGTTAAACACTCTTGGACTCAAAAAGTTGGGAATAGCAAATTGATTTCTGGAAGATGCATCTCTCACAAAGGTATTTGTAATTGAATTGAGCCTGTCAAACATATTAAAAACCTCAAAGCCTACATCTACATTTTTAAAAATGTTAAGCCAGGGTTTATTTCTGAAGTTGTCACTTGGTTCTTTTAAAGCGTAAAAAAAGCCAACATCCACCCTTTGGTAATCTGGTAATCGCGTTTGGAAGTCATAAGGATCTTCAAATTGAGGCGAACCTCCTGGTAAACCAGTGTTATAGACTAAGTTGAGGTATAATTTCAGTTTAGGAATAGCTGGAATATAATCTTGAAAAAGAGCTGCAAATTTTAGCCGCTGGTCTGTAGGTCTTGCTATATATTCTCGGTCGCCTTGCCGTTCTTCTGTTTTTAAATACCCAAAACTAAACCAACTTTCTGTACCTGGAACAAATTCACCATTGAGTCTCATGTCTAAGCCATAGGCGTAAGCTTCTGCATCGTTCCTAGCTCGATAACGTATTCTTACATTTTCTATAGTGTAAGGGTTTACATTGTTCATTTTTTTGTAGTAAACTTCAGTAACGAGTTTAAATGGCCTATCCCACATTTTAAAACTGTAGTCATTTCCCGCAACAATATGAATAGATTCTTGGGCTTTTACTTCTGGAATTACCGTTCCAGTAGAATCTCTTAGCTCTCTGTAAAATGGGGGCTGATGGTAATAACCGCCAGATAGCCGGAATAACATGTCTTTGTCCCAGTCTGGTTTTAGTGAAATTTGAGCTCTTGGGCTCCACACTTGCTGAGTGCTTGAATTTATGTCTTCCCCAGAAATTCTCCAAGCTTGCGTTCTGAGTCCTGCATTCATCCATATTTTTGATTTACCTAAATTGGTTCTATAACTCCATTGTAAAAATGCTGTGAGTCTATCTATACGTGTTGAATTTATAGCTCTAATGCTTTGGAAAGCTTCTAGTGGTGCCTCAAAAGAAGTGTAAGGTTGGTCGTTTACAAATTCTGGCAAAGGTGGTCTAATGCTAAATCCTAAAGAATCTACGATTTCATATTCTTGAAGACGGTCTCGTATATCTTCATGAGAATATCTAGCACCATATTCAATCAAGTGCTCGTCTATTTGATAGTTTCCTAAATGCTGAAAATTAAAAATAAGTGCGTCTAAGTTGTTTCTGGCGTGTGTAAATTGTGAGCCTGCTCCCTCGGTGAACTCTACCTCGCCTAAATTCTCACTACCAAAGTCTGTACTTACACTGCCCAACCTATAATTGGCCAAAATATCAAAATGTTCTTGCTCTTTAGTGTGGTAGGCAGAGGCTATAAATCTTCCAGAATAATTCTCATTGGGTTTATAAGTTGCTTTCAAAGCTCCAAAATAGGTTTCATAGAGGTTCTCTTCTTCACCTTCATAAAACACCAGAAGCGCTCTAGGGTCATCTAAAGTTCCAAAATTAGTTTGCCTAGTAAAAGGCTCATAAGTATAGCTGTTGATGGCAATGTTTCCAAGAAAATTGAATTCTAATTTAGAATTTAATTGATAAGTAAGGAAAGCTTGTACATCAGCAAATCTAGGTATAAAATTAGCTTCCACTTGTTTAGCATTAACAAATAAGGAATTATCTCTATACCGCATACCTACAATTGCAGAAAGTTTTTTATCTTTTGAAACACCTTCCACAGATGCACTTCCACCTAAGAAGCTAGCCTCAAAACTCCCCCCAAAGCTTACAGGTCTTCTATATTCTATATCCAGTACAGAAGACATTTTGTCTCCATATCTAGCCTTAAAGCCACCAGCAGAAAACTCAACATTTCTCACCAAATCAGAATTTACAAAACTCAAGCCTTCCTGTTGACCGCTCCTTATAAGAAAAGGCCTGTAAATTTCAATATCGTTTACATAAACCAGATTTTCATCAAAATTACCACCTCTCACCGCATATTGTGTACTCAATTCGTTATTAGAATTAACCCCAGGTAAGGTCTTCAGTAGGTTTTCCACACCAGCATTGGCGCCAGGGATTTTCCTAATGGTTTCTGGAGTAAGAGTGGTAACTCCTTCAATTCTGGTTCTTTCTTCATTTTTTATGAAAACTTCTCCCATTTGCTCAACATTGGTTTTTAGCACTAGATTAAGCTCTTCTACTTGGTTTGGTGCTAACTTGAGTTTTAAAGTAATAGGTTTAAAGCCAATGTAGGATATCTTAAGCTCTACATTTTGGTCAGCCGGAATTTTGAGTTGATAAAATCCGCTATTGTCTGAAATAGTTCCATTTGAGGATGAAGAGCTTATGTTCGCAAAAGCGATTGTATTGGTATTTTCATCAAAAATAAGCCCTTGCACAGTTGCGGTTTGTGAGAAGGCAAAAGAAGAAACTAAAAATAAAAGAAGTGAATAGAAATATTTCAAGCGATTGGGTTCTTAATTTTTTCTGAAAAACAATGCCTCAAATATAGCAGTATTTCCCACTTTATCTGTAACAACGACCTTTAATTCATTTTTAGTATCTGAAACGATGCCGTCATTGAAATCATGTTTCAAAGTTTTGGTTTTATAGTCGTACTCCATCAGTATAAATTTTCCATTTACTGTAGCTCTGTAGCTTTCAATCCCAGAGCCTTCATCATCAATTTCTAGCTCAAGATACCTAAAATTGGTAAGCCATTGTTTGTTTTTAAAATTTTTTGGGGTGATGCTTGGGGCAATTGTGTCTTCAAACAATTTATAAGTCCCAAATTTATTGGTCTTCGTCATAAATCTATTCTTTTTCTTGATTGTATTGACGTAATAATGACTACCCCAAGGTGTCACAGAGCCAATGTAGAGGCGTTCTTGGTCTTCTTGATTATATTGGCTTACATTAAAACCAATAGTAACGGATTTGTGAAGTGGAGTGCTGGGCTCGTGTAATTTTACCATCAATCCCTCTATTTCAATATCAAGATATTTATCTTTATAAAGAGCGTTTTTAGGAATATAGATGTCTATTTTTCCTTCTTCAAATACCGAGGCCGAATTTGCTTTGGCTAAATATTCAGTTTCATTAATTTGCTTTGGTTTGAGTTCTTCATTTACTTCCGTGGTGATAGGTATCGATATAGATTGAGAGTTGCCCTTAAAGTCTGATACTTGGATTTCATACTTTTGATCCAAATGATCTTTATCTACAGAGATAATTCCTTGATTGTAGTGATCTTGATAAACACTTAAGGGGTTGTTGGGTTCTATGAAGAGCTTATGGATTTTTCGTTTTTCGTTGGTGTAGTATTCAAAATCTATAAGCTGATTGATGTGTCTTGTTTCATAAAAAGAAAACTTATCAAATCTATTTTCAAAAATAGGTTTGCCGTTAAGTAATGTTTTTATGGAATACACGCCGTTTTTATTATAGGCTAAATCTAATATATCATAGGCATCTATTCCAAAGCCAATTTTTCCAAACACTCTTAAAGGATCAGTTCTATAGCTGCCATCTGGTCTTTGTATCAATTTGATTTGAAGGCGTTCTGTACTTCCATTTACATGAGAAAACCTATCTAGAGGATAGGCATGTAATGCAAAAACTTGCGGTTTTTTAGAGTCTTTTATCTCATCAAACCCAAACAAAAGCGGGTTCATAGGTCTAGAGTTAAAATCTCTTATTTCAAAATGAAGATGTGGCCCCCCACTAGAACCAGAGTTACCGCTATAAGCAATAACTTCATTTTGTTTTACCTTAAGCTCAGATTCAGATGGGAATAACTCGATCTCATAAGCTTCCTTTTTGTATTGAGCTTTTTTTACCATTGCTTCTATTTTTGGTGAAAAATTATTGAGGTGAGCGTAAACAGTTTGGAAGCCATTGGGATGATATACGTACAAGGCTTTCCCATAGCCGCCATGCTGAATTTTTATTCGTCCTACATATCCTTCTGCAGAAGCCATGACGGGTAAACCTACTACACCTTTGGTTTTGATATCCAATCCAGAGTGGAAATGGTTGGGCCTTAACTCCCCAAAAGTTCCTGAGAGTAAAAGCGGAATATCTAGCGGTTTTTTAAAGTAGTTTTTAGGAATATCTTCTTGAGCCACACCTAAACGTGTGAATAGCATAAACATACCGAATACCAATAGGAAGCGCATTGACCAAGTTTTAAGTAAATTTAAAAAATATTACGTTGCCGTTTAGCTTCAAAAATAAGAATTGCAGCAGATACAGAAACATTTAAGGAGTCTACTTTACCTTCCATAGGGATTTTGACGATTTTATTGGCTTGAGATCTCCATATTTGGGATAAACCTTCATGTTCTGTGCCAACAACAATTGCTGTTGCAGTTGTAAAATCTTCTTTTAAATAAGAACTTGCATCTTGAAGGGCTGCTGCAAAGATTTGAATATCGTTATTTTTTAAAAATTTGATAATTTCTGAGGTAGTGCCAGAGGAGATTTGAGATGTAAATAAAGTACCTACACTAGACCTTATAATATTAGGGTTATATAAATCAGTTTTTGGATTTGCAATTATTATTGCATCGATATTAGCAGCATCTGCAGTTCTAAGTAAAGCTCCAATATTGCCGGGTTTTTCTGGTGCTTCTGCAACCAAGATTAGCGGCGTTTTGGTAGAGAACTTCAAGTCTTCTAAGGTTAAGTTTTTGGATTTTGCTATTGCGATGACTCCTCCACTTGAACTTCGATAAGTTATTTTATTAAAAAGTTCTTCAGTTATTTCTATGACTTTATAAGCACTTGTACCTAATTCGATTTGATTTCTAAAGATACTTGGACATACCAGAATTTGTAAAAACTCATACCCGGCTTCAATAGCGTAGCTTAGCTCCTGTAACCCTTCAATAACAAACGTTCCGTCATCTCTTCTGAGTTTTGATTTTTTTTGAAGTTGAAGAAGGTATTTGATGAGCGGGTTACTTAAACTTGAAATTTGCTTCATAAGAATGTAATTTTAAACTAAAAGAGCTTCTGAAATCAACTTCAGAAGCTCTAAATTTAATTATAAACGCTTGCTTATAAGTGAATTACTTCGTCATAAGCATCTGCTGTAGCTTCCATCACGGCCTCACTCATGGTTGGGTGAGGATGAACCGTTTTTAAAACTTCATGTCCTGTAGTTTCAAGTTTTCTTCCTAAAACAGCTTCTGCAATCATATCAGTTACTCCTGCACCAATCATATGGCAACCAAGCCATTCTCCGTATTTAGCATCAAAAATAACTTTCACAAAACCATCTTTGGCTCCAGAAGCACTAGCTTTTCCTGAGGCTGAGAAAGGAAATTTACCAACTTTTATCTCATAACCGGCTTCTTTGGCTTGTTTTTCTGTCATACCAACACTAGCAATTTCAGGATTGGAATAAGTACATCCAGGGATGTTATTATAATCTAAGGCTGTTACCTTTTCTCCAGCTATTTTTTCAACACACAAAATGCCTTCAGCAGAAGCGACGTGAGCAAGTGCTGGTCCAGGAGTTACATCTCCAATGGCGTAGTAACCTGGTACATTGGTTTGATAAAAGTCATTGACAGTGATTTTATCTTTATCTGTTTTGATGCCTACCTCTTCAAGACCAATATTTTCTATATGTGTTTTGATACCTACAGCAGAAAGTACAATGTCTGCTTCTAATATTTCTTCTCCTTTCTTTGTTTTTACTTTTGCTTTCACTTTTTTGCCAGAAGTATCTACACTTTCTACTGAAGAATTGGTCATTACATTTATGCCTTTTTTCTTGTAGATGCGTTCAAATTGTTTAGAAACTTCTTCGTCCTCAACGGGTACTATATTAGGCTGAAATTCTACTAAGGTTACTTTTGTACCCATGTCGTTATAAAAACTTGCAAATTCTGACCCTATGGCTCCAGATCCTACAACAATCATAGATTCAGGTTGCTTATCCAAAGTCATCGCTTTTCTGTAACCAATTACCTTTTTGCCGTCTTGTGGAAGATTTGGCAATTCTCTTGAGTGTGCTCCAGTAGCAATAATGATATGGTCTGCCTCATATTCGGTAGTTTTACCTTTTTCATCTTTTACAGAAATTTTCTTTCCTTTTTTTAAGGTACCATAACCCATTATGACATCAATCTTATTTTTTTTCATCAAAAACTGAACACCTTTGCTCATTCCTTCAGCAATAGATCTACTTCGCTTCACTACTTTGGTAAAGTCTTTGTCAGGGTTTTTTACGCTAAGCCCATAATCCTCTGCGTGGTTAAGGTATTGAAAAACCTGAGCGCTTTTCAATAGAGCTTTTGTTGGGATACATCCCCAATTAAGGCAAACTCCACCTAAACTTTCTTTTTCTACAACAGCAGTTTTAAAACCAAGTTGAGACGCTCTTATGGCTGCTACATATCCACCTGGACCACTACCTAAAACTATAATATCGTATTTGCTCATAACATTTTGTTTGCTAAGATTTTTAAAACCGCTAAATTAAGAATATTCCATAACTTTTGCACCTAAAAACCCAAGTCTTATTTATAGAGCTAAAGCCAAGAAAATACCTAAAAGAATAACACCAAATTTATAGATGTTAAATTTGTGGTCTTTTGAAGACTCAAATAAAATGGTGGTAGAAACGTGAAGAAAAATTCCTATAACTATGGCGTCCAAATAAACAGCAATACCGTCTAGTATTGTTGTGTTGGCTTGAACAAAGCTACCAAGCGGTGTCATTATTCCAAAGAATAATAGAAACAAAATGATTTTAAATTTGGACAACTTTGTATTGAATAAAAATGAAGAAATTATAATAGCAATGGGTACTTTGTGTACAATCACCGCGTAGAGTAGGTGCTTGTTTTCATGAATGGGGATACCTTCAAGAAACGCATGTATGCACAGACTTATAAATAAAGCATACGGGAAGGTGTTTTTTTCTTTTGAAATGTGAAAATGACCATGTTCTGCACCTCCAGACATATATTCCAAAACAATTTGAAGCAAAATACCAGCTAAAATAAAAATGCCGATAGAGCTAGAGCCTTGTATGTAAATTTCTGGTAAAAATTCTAAAACCGTAACTGAAAGTAAAAACGACCCACTAAAAGCTAGCAAAAGTTTAATGGTAAAGGATCTTTGGTAAATAAAATAAGAAATTCCAAACCCAATCAGAACAGCCAAAAGAGGTAGAAGTAGGTTCATACAAAGTGTAAGATCAATTCTGAGGTATATAAAGCGACCACTTGAAAAGTTTTGGGCGCAAAATTAGTGTATTTTTGCTCTCTAAAACATCTTCTTTATGGAAAAAAATTTCAAAATGATTGCCAAATGCCTTTACGAGTTTGAGGATGAACTTGCTAAAGAATTAAGAGAACTAGGAGCCATGGACATCCAGAAAGGGGTTAGGCATGTCTCATTTGTAGGCGACTTGGGTTTTATGTACAAAGCCAATTTGAGTCTACGTACTGCAATAAGTATTTTGAAACCCATCTTTAGCTTCAAAATTTACAATGAAGATGATTTTTACAAAAAGATAAATTCTTATGCCTGGGAAAACCTCATTGATAAGAATGGAACCTTTGCTGTGGAATCTACAGTGAATTCTGAAATATTCACTCATTCTCGTTATGTTGTTTTTAGAACCAAAGATGCAATTGTAGATAGGTTTAGAGATAAATTTAAATCCAGACCTAATATTGATACGGATAGACCAGATTGTCAAGTGAGCGTGCACATCGATAGGCAAAATTGTGAGATTAGTCTGAATACCTCTGGAGATCCACTTTTTAAAAGAGGTTATAAAACTGCTACGAATATTGCGCCCATTAATGAAGTTCTTGCTGCAGGATTGCTTTTGAAATCAGGTTGGCAAGGACAATGTGACTTTTTGGATCCTATGTGCGGGAGCGGAACTTTACTTATTGAAGCGGCCATGATTGCCTGCCACATACCTCCCAATTTAAACCGTGAACATTTTGCATTTCAGAACTGGGAAGAGTTTGATGAAAACCTGTTTGAGATTATTAAAAACTCTACTTTGAAGAAAATTAGACCTTTTCATTTTGATATTCTTGGGTATGACAAAGCGCCATCTGCTGTAGAAAAGTCTAAACAAAATATTGAAAATGCAAACCTTTCAGAATTTATCTCTGTAAAGCGTCAAGATTTTTTTGAAAGTTATAAAACCTCAGATAGACATTTGCACATGGTTTTTAATCCACCTTATGGTGTTAGATTGGATGTTGATATACCAAAGTTTTATGCCAAAATAGGAGATACCCTAAAACAGAATTATCCTGGCACTTCAGCTTGGTTTATTGTGGCAGATCTTGAGGCAATTAAGCATGTTGGGCTCAGGCCGTCAAGAAAAATCAAACTCTATAATGCAAAACTGGAATCTCGATTGCTCAATTATCAAATTTATGAAGGCTCCAAAAAGGCCTCAAAACAAAACTAAGATTAATTATCTACAGCTTGTGTTTTAATTTTAGAGTAAATAGGAATCATATAACTAATAGAATAACCCCAGCCTGCACCAATACTTGAATTGTCAAAAGTCCTGCGGAAGCCGGGTATGTATAAATTGTCATAATTGTTAAGGCTTGAACTAGAGACTCTATTTTTTAATTGAATATGGGCACCCAAGTAAAAATCACCAAAAATGTTGACTCGTAAACCTGCCTGTAATTCAACCCAACTTGCCGTTAAATTACTAAAAGTACGGTCCGCATTCCTTATGTCTGGAGGAAAGTAGTTATCTGTGGTGTATATTCTGTAGCTTTGTAAATTTTGAGAGTAGCTAGCAAACCCGTATCTAAAACCAACGTAAATTAGGTTTTGCATTCCAA
>PXBV01000064.1 GCA_003565575.1 Psychroflexus sp.
AATGCATACGTCGATAAGTATCCCGGCGTCTTGATCCCAGACAATCGCTCGTTGGTTTCGATTGACTATCTTGGTAGAGAATGCGGAGCGGTCATCGATACCCGCTGGCTTAACCTCAACATGGGTAGAATGCTAAAGTTTGTGCTTTGGTACGATAATGAGTGGGGGTATGCGTCGAGAGCTTACAATTTAATTAAATATTTATAATAATGAGTAAAACACGTGTAGCAGCATTAATTATTGGTAGAGCAGGAAGTACAGGTTTTAAAAATAAAAACCTACATCATGTTAAAGGGAGGCCCTTAATGCATTACTCTTTAATGGCTGCGTTGAATTCAAAATATATAGATAAGGTTTACTTCTCTTCAGATTCGAATGAGATGAAGCAAGAGGCTCAAAAGTTAGGTGCTTATCTGATTGACAGGCCTGATGAACTTGCGACTAAGGCTGCGTTGGCAGAGGATGCATTTCAGCATGGTTATTTTGAAATCAAGAAAAAAGAAGGCGAAATTGAGATATTCGTGCCTTTATTTGCTAATGGAGCGACAATTACTCCTGGTATATTAGATGAAGGAATTGAGTTTTTGAGGCAAAATCCAAGTTATGACTCTGCAGTAACTGTCAGTGAGTACAATATGTTTAGTCCTTTAAGAGCTAAAAAACTTGAAGATGGTTTGGTAAAACCATTCGTTCCGCTAGACCAATTTGAAGACGCTACTTGTGATCGTTCATCTCAAGGGGATTGTTATTTTGTAGATTGTTCTGGTTTTGTAGTTAGATCAGTGTGTATGGAGGGTTTCGACTATGGTGAACCTCCTTTTCGATGGATTGGGAAAAAAGTTCATCCGCTTATGCAGTGGGGTGGAATTGACGTGGATTTTGAGTGGCAGCTTGGTCAGCTTAACTTTTGGCTTGATAAACATGGTTTTTCTGAAGAATCAACACCTTACGATATAAAATGATTGACTACCGTTTTAATGATAAAACAGTAATTGTAACTGGATCTGGCTCTGGGATTGGAAAGTCAACTGCTATCAAATATTTGAATTCTGGAGCGAACGTCGTGTTTGCTAGTAAAACGGAAAGGGAAGATGTCTTGGATGTCATAAAGTCTTTTCCTTCTAAATCAATTTTTATTAAAGCTGATGTGTCAGATGAGGGAGATGTGGAGTCAATGATAAAGCATGCATTTAATCGATTTGGTTCTATTGATATATTGGTTAATAATGCAGGTGTTTCAAAGGGTATGCTTTTAGAAGATACGGCATCTAACGACTGGGATTGGGTTATGGCAAACAATGTTAAAAGTTGTTTTTTATGCACTAAGCATGTTATTCCTTTTATGAAAAATCAGCGTTATGGTAAAATCGTGAACGTGTCGTCAATTGCAGGAAGGGATAAAAGTATGGTTTTAGGTGCATCTTATTCAACATCTAAAGCCGCAATTATTGGATTTACAAGGCATATGAGCTCTGAGTTAGCAAAGTTTAATATAAATGTTAATGCAGTTTGTCCAAGTCAAACTAAAACCCCACTGCTTGACGCCCTTTTAACGGAAGAAATAGAGGAAGCATTGCTAAAAAAAATTCCACTTGGTTATATTCAAAGCCCAGACCAAGTGGCAAATGTCATTTTATTTTTATCATCAGATGAATCTAATTATATGACGGGCTCGATTGTAGATATTAATGGAGGATTATTATGAGTGCAAAATTTTTAAGATTTAACGTAGATGGAAAGGGTGAGCGGTCTGGTTTTGTATACAACAACGAAATTTACGATATCACAGATGTTGTTGGAACTGATTTTAACAATATAATTAAAGATGGACGTATTAATGATAAATTATTTTTAGATGGATTGAAAAATAGTACAGTTAAAAAAAAACCAATTGGTGTGTCTTTTCAAGATGCTTGTAGAAATCAAAAGATAAATGGTATCAGCTTAAGAATTCCTATTTTTCCGCCAGAAGTGTGGGGGGTAGGGGTTACCTACAAGAAAAACAGAGACCTTCATGAAGAAGATTTGAAAGTGCAAAAAAATAAATATGAAGGACTTTATGATTACGTATATAACAGCACCCGTCCAGAAATATTTTTTAAAGCTCTTCCTCACCACTGTGTAGGCCCACATGAAGACTTCACTATAAGAAAAGATTCATCCTGTACAATTGTTGAAGCAGAATTGGCTTGTGTTCTCAATAAAAATGCAGAAATTGTTGCGTTTACAGCCGCTAACGATATTACTGCTTGGGATATAGAATTGGAGTGCCCGCTTTTTTTAAATTATGCAAAGATTTTTAATGGAGGCTGTTTTTTAGGTCCATCATTGGTTCCTGCTATTGAACTTGAAAACCCCTTGTCATTAGATGTTACCTGCATGCTGTTTCGAGATGGAAAGCAATTATTTGTTAAGAAAGGCAACACCAAGAACCTAAAGCGTAAGCTAGATGAGTTGACTAAATATTTGACGGTAGATAGGTCTATACAAGACGGTGCAGTACTTTGCACTGGTACAGCAGTTGGGATTCCAAGTGACCTAAGCTGTAAAAGAAAAGATATAGTGAGTATTGATCTTGAGGAAATAGGATTGTTAATAAATAAAGCTAAGTAATGTCTAAAATTACAATCACAGATTATATTTCTACTCCCGATTTAGAAGTTGAAATTCTTGGTGACTTAGTCGGAAATGAAGTTGGAGAAGATACAGAAGTCTTATTGGTGTGGCACGACCAAATTGATGAGGCGTACATCAAAAATCTACCAAAGTTAAGAGCTGTTCAGCGATATGGGGTTGGATATGACAATCTCGACCTTTCGTTATTCAAACGTCGAGGTATCATCGCGTGTAATAATCCAGACTATGGTGTAGATGAGGTAAGTGATACTGCTTTGGCTATGATCTTGAACATCACAAGAGGAATTTCAAAATACAATCATGCAGCCAAGTCTTTCCTGACAAACTGGCAAGAAAATGTGGATAAAACCATTAAGAGGCATTCTGATATGGTGGTGGGGGTTGTTGGTGCTGGACGAATCGGGGGTTCTCTTGCTCTAAAGTGTAAAGCGCTAGGATATAATGTGGTTATTTATGACCCGTATGTTGAGCGAGGCTACGAAAAAATGA
>PXBV01000146.1 GCA_003565575.1 Psychroflexus sp.
CGTCGCGGCGATCGTCGGTCTCGTCATCCTCGCCGCCGTCAGCTGGGATCTGTTCGTCACGGTCCTGTCACCGACCGGTGGCGCGGGTGTTCTGGCACGCAGGTCCGGGCAGTTCCTCTGGCGTCTGGGCAAGCTCGGTAACGCCCACGCGGAGGCTCGACGTCTCCGCCTTCTGGGACCTGGCATCCTTCTGGCCACCGTCCTGACCTGGGTCGTGCTGCTCGTGTTCGGCTGGTGGCTGGTGGCCTTGTCGGTGGACGGGCTGGAGGTCACGGCCTACGAGCGACCAGCAACGGCCGGCGAACGCCTGTACTTCGTGCTGACCACGGTCTCCACCCTTGGACCAGGAGATGTGCTCCCGGTCACAGCATGGGGCCGCGTGCTGACGGCGGCGATGGCTGTGACCGGTCTGTCCCTGTTCACGCTCGCAGTGACCTACGTGCTGCCGGTCGTGACTGCGGCGACGCAGCGACGGGGGCAGGCGACAGCGATCAGTGCTCTCGGCCTCTCGGTACCGCAGGTCGTCTCATCGCTCGACGGAGCCGGCGGCGACGCAGATCGGCTTCTCGAAGAGGTCGGAAGTGCGGTTCGGCTGCTCGCACAGCAACACCTGGCCTACCCGATCCTGCACTACTTCCACTCCACGGATCGCCGTGCCGCGTTCGCCCCCAGCGTGGCCACCCTCGATGAGGCTGTCACCCGTCTCGCCGGGCGCTCGCCGGATCCGCCACGTCTCGCGATGGCACGGTTCCGTGCGGCGGTCGACGACCTGTTGGTCATGACGGCGCATCACACCCAACCGCACGTTCTCGAGCTTCCCCAGCCAGACGACGATGGGCTGGACGACGTCCTTCCATGTCGCCATGGACATGCTGAGCACCGGCATCGGCTGGCGGCCTTCGTCCACGACGACGCCTGGGACTGGCAGCGGGACGTCCTCGGGATCGAGGATCCTCCCTCCGGGAAGCCCGGATGAGCAGAGGTCGATGGCCCGGGCACCCCCAACTCAGGTGGTGACGACGATCGTGCCGGTCATGCCGGCGTCAGCGTGGCCCGATCCCGGCGGACGAGCTACGTCAGCCGGGCCAGCGCAGACGCACAGCAGGCGTCGCGGTACTCGGCGGCCGTCAGCTCATCCCGGGCGTACTGCTCGTCGCGGCGCTGCCGGATCCGCTCCTGAGGGCCGACCCGGCGGACACCCGTCGGATGGGAGGCCATCTGGGAGCGCCAGGTCGGCGCGGTTGCGAGCGCGGCCAGGCCGGCAACGCTTGACAGGCGGGCATCACACCCTCCCTCACGTCTTGGCCGCGGCGGTGAGGGCGCGTTGGAGCCGCTCGGCGACCTCGTGGGCGAGCGGGCTCAGTGCCGGCTCGTCGGCCAGACCGAGCATCCGGTCCGGGTCGATCGCGATGTACTCGGCGCCGCCATCGGGATGGGCGCGCACGACGACGTTGCAGGGCAGGAGCGCACCGATGGCGGGGTCCGCCTCGAGCGCCTGATGGGCAAGCGGGGGATTGCAGGCTCCGAGGATGGTGTATGGGGTGGTGTCCTCGCCGAGCTTCTCGCGCAGGGTGGCCTGCACGTCGATCTCGGTCAGCACGCCGAAGCCCTCGTCCTTGAGCGCGTCGCGGAGGCGGGCGTCGGCGGTTGCGGGATCGGTGTCGACCCGCAGCCGGTAGGTGTAGCGGTCACGGTCCATTGGCTGTCTCCTTCGGTGCTCATCGATGGGCTCCATGATGGGGGCGGCGCCTCAAGCTCGGAGGGGGCTGGTGTTCAAGACCACGTCAAGCTGACCCATCAGCGAACGGTGTGCCGCGCTTCCGCCCGCTGGGACGCACGACGGCATCGCGGAGGCAGAGCGGACAGACCGGCGGGAGGGCTCATCCGACGATGAGCGTGCCAGTCATGCCGCCGGCGGCGTGCCCCGGGACCGTGCACTCGAAGGCGTACTCGCCGGGCTCGTCGACGATCAGCCCGCCGGTGGCGGTCACGCCGGCCGGCACGTCGATCATGAAATCGAGGTCGGTCAACGCGAAGTCGTGGAAGGCGTTGCCGACGTTCGTGACGGTGATGTTGATCGACTCGCCCGCCTCGGCGCGGAGGGTGTCCGGCTCGAAGTACAGGTCGCCGGCCTCGACGCCGACATCGCGGGCTCCCGGGATGGGCTCTGGGGCGCCAGCCTCGTCGTGGTCGTCCTCCCCGCCACCGACTCCGGTGTCCCCCATGCCGCCGCCCATGCCACCACCGCCCATGCCACCACCGTCCATGCCGCCCGTACCGGTCGGGGCGCAGGCGGCAAGGGTCAATGCGGCCACGAGTGTGAGCGCCACACGACGGGCGCGGGGACGTGGGACGGTCATCGAGACTCCTGCGTTCGATCGTTGAACCACACACTGTGACCGGTCGCCCTCAAGCTGCGGCAACCTATTCATCAAGTCTGTGTCAAGGACCTTGCCGGATCTGGTGTCCGCGGCACGTACGACGCTACCGTCGTACGTGTCGACCGAAGGGCGAGCGTGGGCCGTGACGAGAAAAACGGTCCGGCACGCATCTACGACCGGGTGGCGCCGATCTACGACCTGTACTCCGGACCGATGGAATGGATGGGCGGGACGCGACGCCGGAGGCGTCTGCTCGGGCAGGTCGACGGGACGGTCCTGGAGGTGGGCGTGGGCACCGGGCTGAACCTCGAGCACTACCCGCCCGGCGTGCACGTCACCGGGATCGACATCTCGCCACGGATGCTCGCGCGGGCGCGGCGACGGGCCGCGGACGCCGATGCCGACGTGGTGCTCGACGTCGCAGACGTCGAGGACCTGCCCTACGACAACGACCGGTTCGACACCGCGACGGCGACCTGCGTGTTCTGCTCGGTGGCCGATCCCGTACGGGGTCTGCGGGAGCTCGCCCGCGTCACCAAACCCCACGGACGAGTGCTGCTGCTCGAGCACGTCCGGCCCCGCAACCGCCTGCTGGGCGTGCTGGCGGACCTGATCAGCCCGCTCACGCGTCGCCTGTTCGGTCCCGAGGTCAACCGACGCACCGAGCGCAACGTCGAGACGGCCGGGCTCGAGGTCGTCTCCGTACGCCGCGAGGGCGTGTGGCGCGAGGTCGAAGCCCGGCCCC
>PXBV01000195.1 GCA_003565575.1 Psychroflexus sp.
AGGCAAACAGGTAATAAACCAGTGGTAGAAAATATTATAAAACGCATTGGCCCTGGAAACAATAAAGCTTCTCTTCAAGTTAATCTTTTACCAGGGGAGGAGCGAGATTTCCCTTCGCCAGAAATAACCAATGCAATTCGAAATGAAGCTGGAACTATTTTGGGAGTAGAAAACTTAACCTTTGGTTCTGGTGGAAATTTTGGAGGATCTCCAGTCTCGGTGTCTCTTCTTGGCAATAATATACAAGAATTACAAGCTGCAAAAGAAGCACTTAAGGCCGAAATGCAGAACAATCCTCTTTTGAAAGATGTCACTGATACAGATCCAGACGGAATTAAAGAAATAGATATTACCTTAAAAGAAAGCGCCTATGCCTTGGGTCTAGACCTTTCTGAAGTGATGCGCCAAGTGAGAAATGGATTTTTTGGCGCAGCAGCACAGCGTTTCCAAAGAGGTCAAGATGAAATAAGGGTTTGGGTGCGGTATGATTTAGAGAACAGGTCATCCATAGCCAACCTTGAAGATATGCGACTTACTACTCCAACAGGAAGTCGAGTTCCTTTTTCTGAAATTGCTACTTATGAAATCATTAGAGGAACCGAATCTATAAGCCATTTAGATGGATTGAGAGAAATTCAAGTAAGTGCCGATATGGAAGACCCTAATGGAAGTTCTACTGATATCTTGGCTGATATTCAAACTAATATTATGCCTGGATTACTCAATAAATATCAATCCCTTAGCGTGTCTTATGAAGGTCAAAACAGAGAAGCTGGAAAACTTACCAATTCTGCTAAAGGAATTTTACCAATCGTTCTATTTTTAATTTATGCCACCATAGCTTTTACGTTTAGAAGCTATAGCCAACCCCTCATACTTCTCCTCTTGGTGCCTTTTAGTATCATTGGTGTGGCTTGGGGTCATTACATACACGGTTTTCCTATCAATGTTTTATCTGCTTTAGGTATCATTGCTTTAATTGGAATTATGGTAAATGATGGTCTTGTATTGATAGGTAGATTTAATAATAACATAAGAGACGGACTTTCCTTTGATGATGCTCTGTTCAATGCAGGAAAATCTAGGTTTAGAGCTATTTTCTTAACCTCTTTAACCACTATAGCTGGTCTTGCTCCATTGATTTTTGAAAAAAGTAGACAAGCTCAGTTTTTAAAGCCAATGGCCATCTCCATTGCTTACGGCATTGGAATAGCCACTGTGCTTACCCTTATTTTGCTGCCAATTTTCTTATCCATTAGCAATTACATCAAACAGGGAGTAAAGTGGATTCCTAAAGGAGAATTGGTAGACAGAGTGAAACTAGAACGCGCCTATAAAGAACAACAAGAAGAAAAAGCACATGAAGATGAAAAGTAGTTTTGTAATACTATTTGTGTGTTTAAGTGCCACTTTTTTTGCTCAAGAAGTTCGGCAAGACACCATACTCCAAAAAACAGAGGCAATAGATTTAGTGCTTAGAAAAAACTTTGACATTGAAGTGTCTAGAAATAATCTTGAAATAGCAGATAACAACCAAGGGATTTTAAATACGGGTTACTTACCTACTTTGTCTACCAATTTTGGATATGATTTTAGTAACCAAGATCGATTTGTAGAAATTGATGGTCGGGATCCATTTGAACAAAATGATTTGGAATCTCAATCTTATGGCGGTAGCTTGGATTTAAATTATACCATTTTTGATGGATTAGGTCGATTGTATAATTTTAAAAGTTTAAAGGAACAGTACAACCTTTCAGAATTGGAAGTAAGAGAAACCATAGAAAACACACTTATTCAAATGTTTACCGTTTATTATGAAGTGGCCAGGTTGTATGAGAATGTTCAAATTTTAGAACAAACCATGCAAATCTCAAACGATAGGGTAAAACGCTCCAACTATCAATTTGAATTTGGACAAAGTTCCAAATTGGTTGCCCTCAATGCAGAGGTAGATGCCGCCAATGATAGCATTATTCTCATAGACGCAAGGCAGAACCTTGAAAACACAAGAAGAGATTTAGCTTTACTATTGAATACAGAGTTCGAAAGAGAGTTTAAGGTAGATACGTTAGTAGATTTTATCCCAGAATTACTCATTCTAGAATACATTGAGAAAGCACAAGAAAACAATGTTTCTGTGCTTAAAATTGAAAAGAATCTAAATATAAGTGATTACGAAATTAAGATGAGTAGGGCGGGTTATTTTCCACAGATAGATTTATTTGGTTCTTATGGTTGGAATAGAAATATAAGTCCAGAATCTCCGTTTTTTCCTGGTTCCATTCAAACCACAGATGGTATTTCTGCAGGAGTGAGTTTGTCATGGAATTTATTTGATGGAGGGCAAACTGCGGTAAGAATTCAAAATGCTAAAGTGGGTCTCAAAACTCAAGAAGTACTAAAAGATCAAATAAAGTTTCAAGTCAACAGAGACATATCCAATGCCTACAATAATTATAAGAACCGTTTATATATCTTCGAACTTCAGGAGAAAAACGTTATTACTAATCAAAATAACTTTGACAGGTCTAAAGAACAATTTAACATAGGGCAAATTACAACCATTGAGTTTCGCCAAGCTCAAATCAACTTGATCAACGCAGAAACTAGTAAGAATCTAGCTAAGTACGATGCCAAAATAGCAGAATTACAGTTGCTACAGCTTACAGGTCAACTTTTAAATATAGAGTTCTAATGTTTGAACACTTTTTTCAATGTCCTTACTGCTGGGAAGAAATTAGCATGCTTTTAGATCCATCTGTAAGCCAACAAACTTACATAGAGGATTGTGAGGTGTGTTGTAACCCTATCCAAGTAAGTGTAGGATTTGAAGACGAAGAACTTCAAGAATTCAGAGCTGAGGATATTGAACAATAAATTTGAATTTTTATTTTGCAGAATTAATAATTCGACGTATATTTGCAGTCCGATATTTACAAAGAATTAATCAACATATATCGCGGGGTAGAGCAGCAGGTAGCTCGTCGGGCTCATAACCCGAAGGTCGCTGGTTCGAGTCCAGTCCCCGCTACTAAGAAAAAGCTTCACAGAAATGTGAGGCTTTTTTTTGTGAAGTAAAGTTGGTATTTCGGGCTCATATCCGCCTAAGG
>PXBV01000054.1 GCA_003565575.1 Psychroflexus sp.
AGAAGTGCAAAGACAAGTAAATAATACTGTCCCTTATACAGGAATGGCTGTTACCATAGATATCGGTGAGTGGAATGATATACATCCACTCAACAAAAAAGATGTAGGAGAAAGACTTGCTCTGGAAGCTAGACGACTTATTTATAAAGAAGACTTGATATCTTCTGGCCCTCAACCTAATGATATTCAAACAAAAGGAGCTTCAGTAATTATAAATTTTGAAAATGTAGATTCAGGTTGGATATTTCAAGGAAAAAATCAACCTAGTGGATTTACTATTTCTGAAGATGGAAAACAGTTCTTTAAAGCTGAAGTTGAGTTATTGAAAACCAATGCATTAAAGATATATCACAAGAATATTCAAAACCCTAAATATGTGAGGTACGCTTGGGCAAATAACCCTAAAGAAGCAAATTTATTTAATAAAGCGCATCTTCCAGCAGTACCATTTCAAATCGAATTAAACTAAATATTTAAATTAAAACAATCATGAAATTTTTTATTGACACCGCAAATTTAGATCAAATCCGAGAAGCGCAAGACTTAGGCGTTTTGGATGGAGTAACTACCAATCCATCCTTGATGGCAAAAGAAGGTATTTCGGGTAAAGAAAATATACTTCAACATTACTTAGATATCTGCGAAATTGTAGATGGAGACGTCTCTGCAGAAGTGGTAGCCACAGATTTTGAGGGCATTGTTAAGGAAGGAACAGAATTGGCTAAACTTCATAAACAAATCATTGTGAAAGTACCTATGATTAAAGAAGGTGTAAAAGCAATAAAGTATTTTACAGACCATGGCATCAAGACCAATTGTACGCTAGTCTTTTCAGCTGGCCAAGCCTTATTGGCTGCAAAAGCAGGAGCAACTTATGTATCTCCATTTCTTGGCAGACTGGACGATATTTCTACAGATGGTTTAAATTTGATTGAAGAAATTAGATTGATTTACGATAACTATGGTTTTGAAACCGAAATTTTGGCCGCTTCCATTAGACATACTATGCACGTCATTAATTGTGCGAAGCTAGGTGCAGATGTGATGACAGGACCGTTATCTTCCATAGATGGGCTTTTAAAACACCCTTTAACTGATAGTGGGTTGGCAAAATTTTTAGAAGATGCAAAATCTTTCATTTAATATATAGAAAATTATGACACTACAAGAATTAAAGGATTTTACAACACAAGTAAGACGAGATATTTTAAGGCAAGTTCATAAAGTAAATTCTGGCCATCCAGGAGGGTCTTTAGGATGTGCTGAGTTTTTTACAGCTTTGTATCAAGAAGTGATGGAGCATAATCCAAATTTTGATATGGACGGGAAAGATGAAGATTTATTTTTCTTATCCAATGGTCACATTTCTCCTGTATACTATAGCGTATTAGCAAGAAGTGGGTATTTTCCAGTTGAAGAACTCAATACATTTAGGCTTATAGATTCTAGATTGCAAGGACATCCTACTACTCATGAAGGTTTACCAGGCATTAGAATTGCTTCTGGGTCTCTAGGCCAAGGCATGTCTGTAGCCATAGGAGCAGCGCAAGCAAAAAAACTTAATAATGACCAACATCTTGTGTATTCACTTCATGGAGATGGAGAATTACAAGAAGGCCAAAATTGGGAAGCTATTATGTATGCGGCTGGAAAAAAAGTAGATAATTTGATTGCTACCATAGACTATAACGGGAAACAAATAGATGGAAGCACCGACGAAGTTTTGCCATTAGGTGACCTAAAACTTAAGTTTGAAGCTTTTGGTTGGGAAGTTTTAGAAATTGAAGAAGGAAATAATATTGAACATATTATAGAAGGTCTAAAACTAGCTAAAACTAAAACAGGAAAAGGAAAACCTGTTTGCATCTTGTTAAAAACAATGATGGGAAATGGGGTTGATTTTATGATGCACACCCATGCATGGCATGGTAAAGCTCCAAGTGATGAACAACTTGAAGTAGCTTTATCTCAAAATCCTGAAACCTTAGGCGATTATTAAATTAAATTTTAAAACTATCATGAAGAAATACATAGACACAGGAAAAAAGGATACAAGATCCGGTTTTGGAGATGGTCTTACAGAACTTGGCAGAACCAATCCCAATGTAGTTGCACTTTGTGCAGACTTAGTAGGTTCACTTAAAATGCAAGATTTTATCGATGAAAATCCAGAACGCTTTTTTCAAATTGGAATTGCAGAAGCTAATATGATAGGCATTTCTGCGGGATTAACTATAGGTGGTAAAATTCCATTTGCAGGTACCTTTGCCAATTTTGCAACAGGTCGCGTTTATGATCAAATAAGACAATCCGTTGCGTATTCTGGTAAAAATGTAAAAATTTGCGCTAGCCATTCAGGTGTAACCTTAGGAGAAGACGGAGCAACACACCAAATCCTTGAAGATATTGGACTTATGAAAATGCTACCTGGTATGACGGTTATTAATACGTGTGATTATAACCAAACTAAAGCAGCAACATTAGCTATTGCCGAACTCGAAGGACCAGTTTATTTGCGTTTCGGCAGACCAAAAGTAGCAAATTTTACACCAGAAGATCAAACCTTTGAAATAGGTAAAGCTATTCAATTATACGAAGGAAACGATGTTACAATTATAGCAACGGGTCATTTAGTATGGGAAGCTATACAGGCTGCACAAACTCTAGCTGAAAATGGAATAAGTGCAGAAGTAATAAATATTCATACCATTAAGCCACTAGATGAAGATGCTATTCTTAAATCTGTTACTAAAACAGGAGCCGTAGTAACTGCAGAAGAACACAACTTTTTAGGTGGTTTAGGAGAAAGTGTTGCGAGAACTTTAGCCCAAAATCATCCTGTACCACAAGAATTTGTAGCTACTCAAGATACCTTTGGAGAAAGCGGAACACCTGAACAACTTTTTGAAAAATACGGACTTAATTCTGCCGCGATTATTGATAAAGTACATCAAGTACTTAAAAGAAAATAATTAGATTTAATTTTTTTAAAAACCCTCTAATTCAATTTCTTAGAGGGTTTTTTTTAATTTAGGTTCTTTTATGCTATTTATATTTGTATTATAATTTATATTATGTAAAATAGAAGATTTTAGTTCAT
>PXBV01000141.1 GCA_003565575.1 Psychroflexus sp.
CTTAAAAAGAAGAAAAGAAAGAATAAAGCACTAGTCGATGAAATTAGCGCTACGATTTTGCTTCAGAATTATTTAAACTAAAACTTGAATTTTAACTCAAGACAAATTCAGAATAAATAAAACCTGTATTTTTGCATTTCTAAATAATAAGGGTTTATGCCCTCTCACTTAAAATTGAGATTATGATATTACCCATCGTAGCTTATGGTTCTCCAGTATTGAAGAAGAAAGCTGTTGATATTTCTAAGGATTATCCTAAGCTAGAAGAATTGATAGAGAATATGTTTGAAACCATGTACAATGCCAATGGTGTAGGCTTGGCTGCGCCACAAATTGGCTTGTCTATTCGTCTATTTATAGTGGATGCGAAGCCTTTTAGTCAAGACGAATCTCTAAGTGCAGATGAGGCGAAGGAACTAGAAACCTTTAAACGTGTATTTATAAATCCTGTTATTATTGAAGAAAAAGGCGTTGAATGGGATTTTAACGAAGGTTGCCTGAGTATACCTGATGTTCATGAAGATATTTTTAGAAAGCCAGAACTTACTATTGAATATTTGGACGAGAATTTTCAACCTCAAACAGAGACCTTTTCTGGGTTACCTGCCAGAGTAGTCCAGCATGAATATGATCATATTGAAGGCGTATTGTTTACCGATAAAATTTCAAGCTTAAAAAAGCGGTTAATCAAAAGTAAATTAGCCAATATAAGTAAAGGTAAAATTGAGGTGGGTTATAAGATGAAGTTTCCGCTTGCTAAAAAAGTGCGCTGATTTATAACCAGTTTTTAAAGAAGTTGCATATTTGCCAGCCTAAAAAATAAGGAACATGAAATTAGACAAAGTATTATCTATATCTGGAAAACCAGGGCTTTATGAGCTCAAAGCACAAACAAGAGGTGGGTTTCTTGCAGAGTCACTGCTTGATGGAAAAAAGTTTCCGGTAAGTATGAGAAACAATGTGAGCATTTTGAGTGAAATTGCTATTTATACCTACACAGAAGAAATTCCACTAAGAGAGGTCTTTCAAAAGATTTTTGATAAAGAAGAAGGAAATCCATCCATAGATCACAAATCTTCTAAAGATAAATTGATCAATTATTTTAGGGAAATTCTCCCAGAGTATGATGAAGATAGAGTGTATCCGTCTGATATTAAGAAGGTAATTCAATGGTATAACCTTTTGGTTTCAAAAGGAATTACAGATTTCTCTGACCCTAAGGCTGAAGAAGAAAAGCCTGAAAAGCCTACTGAAGATAACAACGCAAACTAAAGTTTTTCAAAAACCCTCTGTCCATCAGAGGGTTTTTTGATGATTATACTTACATTTAATAAAAAAATGCACACAAGAACATATCAACTTAAAGCTTTTGAACGTCTTCTTGATATTATGGATGATTTAAGAGTGAAATGCCCATGGGACAAAAAACAAACTATGGAATCTCTACGGAATTTAACCATAGAAGAAGTTTATGAGCTTGCCGATGCCATTCTAGAAAATGATAAACAGGAGATTAAAAAAGAATTAGGCGATGTGCTTCTTCACATAGTATTCTATTCAAAGATTGGAAGTGAAACCAAAGATTTTGATATTGCGGACGTTATTCATGCATTGTGTGAAAAGTTGATAGCTAGACACCCCCATATTTATGGAGATGTGGAAGCCGTTGATGAACATCAAGTTAAGGAAAATTGGGAAAAACTTAAACTCAAAGAAGGTAATAAAAGCGTGCTAGAAGGAGTGCCAGACTCACTTCCAGCTTTAATAAAAGCAAGTAGGATTCAAGATAAAGTCGCTGGTGTAGGTTTTGACTGGGAAGAACCTGCTCAAGTTTTTGAGAAAGTACAGGAAGAATTAAAAGAATTACAAGATGAAGTCCAACGAGGCACAGTAGATAACATAGAAAGTGAGTTTGGAGATGTTCTGTTTTCTATGATTAATTACGCCAGATTTCTGAAAATTGACCCTGAAACAGCTCTGGAACGTACCAATAAAAAATTTAAATTCAGATTTCAATACCTCGAGAAAAAAGCAAAGGAACATCATTTAGAACTTTCTGAAATGTCTTTAGATGAAATGGATAAATTTTGGAATGAAGCAAAAAACATAAAAAGTTGATAAAATTAGAGCTATTTTGTTAAACCTCTCTTTAATGTGAAACAATTTTTTTTTTAGCGATTTATTTTATATATTATTGTTTCAAATTATTAATTTAAAATTTAAATCATGAAAAAGGTAATTTCAACAGTCAGTATATTTTTGTTTGCTGTATTTGCTGCTATTGCACAGACAGACGCCGAAGTAACTGATGCTCAATTGAAAAAATTTGCAGACGCCTACCAAAGTGTACAAATGGCTAACCAAGAGATACAACAAAAAATGGTTGTAGCTATTGAAAAAGAAGGTTTAACACCAGAACGATTCAACGAGCTTTACGAAGCTAATATGGATCCAGAAAAAGAAGTAGAAGCTACTGATAAAGAGAAAGTAAAACAAGAAGCTGCTATGGCAGCCATACAGGGTATCCAAGAGAGTTCTCAAGCTCAAATGGAAGAAAAAATAAAAGAAAAAGGACTTACAATGGAGCAATTTCAAGGTATTGGAGCAATGGTTCAACAAGACCCAGAATTGCAACAAAAATTACAAGCCATAATGATGGAACAACAGTCCAACCAGTAAAATTTATAGCTTAATTATATTAAAATAGCTGTCTTTAACAAGGCAGCTATTTTTATTTTAAAATAAGCCGTTTTGTAGAAGAGGTATCGCCTTGACTCACTTTTACAAAATAAACTCCTTTTTCAAGCTGATCTAAATTTTCTTCGCATTTTCTTAGGTATGTGTTTTTAAACCAAACTTTTTTTCCGGTCATATCAAAAAGTTCAATTCGCTTATGCTGGTTGTTGTTAAAATCCATATGAAGCTTAGAATTTTTTAGCGGGTTTGGATAAAGTTTAAAACCTGCATTTGTAATACGTTGTGAAGATAGAAGCTGTTCTCCAGTGATTAAAATATCATCTATTGTCCATTGTGTTGCTGCTTTTCCAGATGTTGTATCGTATCTAAACGCAAAATACACTTTTCCAGAAATATCAGATATATCAATTGCATTAGCATTAAAGCTAAACAGTGATGAATTACTTTCTGGGTGTAGTGGTATAGATATATTTGGAACATCTATCCATTCAAAATTTGAGGGATTTCCTAAACCATCGTATGTTGAAGAATAAAGTAATTCAAGTTCTGTGTTCCCATATCTTGCAGAAACCCAAAAACTCATTTTTTGAGCTTCGTATTTTTCAAAATCTATTTGCCTTGAGGTAATTAACCACGTTTTACTTTCTTGTGTTTCCCCGTTTTGGTAGGAGTTGATTACATAAGCTTGTGAATCATCTACACCAAAACTAGACCTGCACTCCCAATCAAATCTATTTTGCTCCATTACAGTTACAAAATTTTGGTCAACTTGAGTACAGTCTTCAAAATCTTCATTCAAGATGGTGTCAGGTTTTATATGAGTTAATACTTCAAGGTTTTCACTAGGTTCTGATACATTTCCACTAGCATCAACTGCAAAAACTCTTATGTTATATAGGGTTTCAGGAGTTAAATCCATTATTGTATAATTCAAGTGTTTTGATGAAACTTGAGCGATTTCAACATGGTCTTGTTCGATAATATATTCTTGGATACCAATTAGGTCTGTAGCCGGTTGCCAGCTCAGTTCAAATGAATTGGATGTGATTAAATTGGCTTTTAAATTGTTTGGTGGTGTAGGAGCTTGATTATCGACATTCCCCCATATTTCAATAACATATTCAGGGTGATCTACAAGTGGATTTCTATTTCCTTGGTAATTAAATCCGTTTGTGTTTCTGTCTATCTCTTTTTGACTTACGGGATCTTTTAGATGCCATTTCAGTAATAATTTCAGATACCAATCTTTATAAAATTCTTGTGGGTTGTCTGTCAAAACTTCATTTTTATTCCAACTACTGTTAAATTCGTCTTCATATCTGATTGCAAAATATAAAACAGCTCTGGCTATATCACCTTTAAATTCATCAATCGGTTCAAACACAGTACCATAATAACCAGGGAAAGTGTTGAGTCCTCGTTTAGATGAATTACTAGAAATGTAATTTGGTTGTTCTACTTCTCCAAAAGGGAAATTGCTTCTTATCCCATTCACATATCCATCTGTTGGAATGATGTGAAAATAATCATTCCTCATAGGCGATGCCCTATGAAATGTTGATTGTGGGACCAGATGCTCCCGGTTATAACAGTCTCCTTCTTGGCTGTAATTCCCACACTGGTTGATATAGTGAGAATAGGTGTAGGTTTCATTATCATCTGGAACCTCAGAATACATATCCAAAACGGTTCCATCATTTTCGTAATAAATATCTGTGTCTCCACTGCGTTCTGAAGCAAAGGCTTCAAACAAACTAGCATAACCTTGGTCTATATGATATGGCAATCCATAACCATCATCAACATCATCAATAATTTCTTTTAGTGCTGTTTTTAATTCGAAGCCTCTTAAACCTTCAGCTCTGTCATAGTACGATTTTGGTTCTTGAGCTAGACCATTAGTAGAACATATAAATGAAAGTATAAGTAATCTATAAAGCACGTTCATTATTTTTTTGAAGCACAGCTAGATAAAAGCCATCAAATCCAGATTTGTGAGCTAAAATCTTTTCATCTTTTTCCAACTGGAATACACTTCCTGCTTCAGAATTCAAGAAGTTTTGAACTTGCATCTGATTCTCTGAAGGTAAAATAGAGCAGGTGGCATAAACAAGTAAACCACCAGGTTTAAGCATCTTAGAGTAATCTTGAAGTAATTCTTGTTGTTTTCCTTTGATTTCTTCTACAAACTCTGGTGTAAGCTTCCATTTGGCATCTGGATTTCTTTTTAAAACTCCTAAGCCAGTACAGGGGGCGTCTATCAAAATCCGGTCTGCTGTATTATGGAGTTTTTTTATCACCTTAGTAGAATCAATCAGGCGCGTTTCAAGATTGTGAGCTCCAGCTCGTCTTGCTCTTCGTTTTAATTCCTTAAGCTTGTTGCTGAAAATGTCCATCGCGATAATTTGACCTTTATTTTCCATAAGAGCTGCCATATGCAAGGACTTACCGCCAGCGCCAGCACAAGTGTCTACCACTCGCATTCCAGGCTTAAGCTTAAGTGCATGAGCTACTTTTTGAGAGGAAGCATCTTGAACTTCAAAAAGACCTGCCTTGAATGCATCTGTTTTGAACACATCTGCGCGTTCGTATAGTTCTAAAGCTTCAGGATATCCTTTAATGAATTTAGTAGGAATAAATTCGTCATCCAAAATGGATTGTAGCTTTTTTGGACTTGTTTTGAGTGTGTTGGTTCTTAAAATAACTTTCGCCTGTTCATTTAAGGCTTTTATTTCTTCTTCCCATAATTTACCAAGCTCTTTTCGTCCAAGCTCATCCAACCAATCTGGTATAGATTCTGCATATTTTGTTATTTTAGAAAGCTCATCGAACCTTCCTTTTATACGTCGGGTTGGAGTGTCTTCAAATTGTTTCCAATCTGGGATTTCAATTCCTTTTAAAGTCGCCCAAACCGTGAATAAGCGAAAGAGATTGGGTCTAGAATAGGGAGGATTAACTTCTGCAATTTCACCATATAAGCGCTTCCAGCGCACAATATCGTAAGTGGTTTCTGCAATAAAGCCTCTGTCTCTTGCTCCCCAGCGTTTGTCTCTTTTTAGTGTATTGGAGATTTCTTTGTCGGCGTATTTGTTTTCATTAAAGATAAGGTGTAAAGTATCTATAACAGCGAAAACTAAGTTTCTATGTAAGCGCATGATTATTATTTAATCTGCAAAAATAGAGAATTACTTCTTAGAAGACTTATCAGATTGATATTGATTCAAAAGTTTTTTGTGAAAATCGTATTCAGCCTTTTTAAGCATCATAATTTGCTTAGAAGAAATCACGCTTTTTAAGTCCTCAACAAAGTCTTCTCTGTATTCTACACGATTTTTTTTGTAGTTCATATAATCCTTTAGTAGTTCATCAGATTCTTGGCTACTTAGGTTTTTAATATTGTCCAGTCTGGATTTAATTTTACTCCAATCCTTAGACCTTAATTCTTCGTATTTTTTGTTATGCTCTGTATATACCGGCCAAAACCGTTTAGATTCATTTGCGGTCAGGTTGAGTTCTTCAGTAAAAAACGCAATTTTCAACTGCTGAATTTTGTCGCTTTCTGTGTTTTGGGCTTGTAGCACAAAGCTAAAGCCAACAGAAAACATGACGATAAGTAAACTTTTTTTAATCTTCATAATCTTGGTCTTCAAGCTTATCATTAAGGTAATCCATGATATCTTGATTTTTTAATGTAATGATATTGGTTTCTATAATATTTTTAAGAGACGTATTGTCATAATCAATAAATTCATCTGGCGTTTCTAGATGTAGGTCCAGATACTTTTCTATAATGTCATCTTCCAAATCTGAAAATTCTAGGTTTTTACCAGGACTTATATAATCTATGTACATAGCTCCAGCAATAATAAAAACTATAATGGAAGCTGCTGCAATCCACCTTGTCCAGGTGTTAAGTTGAATAACATTTACACTTTTTTCTGGTTTTGGTGTTTCTAAATTAAATTCTTCAAAGTAGTTATCGGGAACTTTAAACCCAGATGTTTCCGGATAGGATTTACGTTTAACTTTTTCTAATATAGAATCTTCTAGAGTTTCAAAGTATCCAGTTGGAACTTTAAATCCAGATTGACCACTAGCGTGTATGTTATGCTTCAACTTCATTATAATTTTGACTCTGTTTTATTCTAAAGGTTTAATCTCCTTTTAAAAATTTTTCTACCTTCTTCTTGGCGTGGTGGTAGTTAGACTTCAAAGCTCCAACGCTGGAGTCTAAAATTTCAGACATTTCCTCATAAGGAATATCCTCAAAATATCGCATACTAAAGACTGTTTTTTGTTGTTGAGGTAAAGCTTCTATGGCTTTTTGCAATTCTAGCTTGATGGTATCTCCTTCAAAGTAGACATCACTTTCCAATGATTCCAGAAGATAATCATTTAACTCTTGGTCTGAAAGGTGCATTTTTTTGGCCTTCTTATTCAAAAAGGTAATAGATTCATTGGTAGCTATCCTGTACATCCACGTAAAGAGTTTGCTATCTCCTTTAAAAGATTTTATGTTTTTGAATATTTTTATGAAGGTATTTTGCAGAACATCGTCTGCATCTTCATGTAGTTTTACTATAGTTCTAATATGCCAATAGAGTCTTACCTTATGTTCTGAAATAAGGGCTTGAAAGGCTTTATCGGTATTAATGCCTTGTTGCAAATTTTCTATTATATCTTCTTCTTTCAATGGGCTTCTTATTCAAAAGATTGCATTTCTACCAGTTTTCTATAGATGCCATCACTGGTAATCAACTCATCGTGCTTACCTTGTTCCACAATTTCACCTTGGTGCATCACAACAATTGTATCTGCATTTTTAATCGTAGATAATCTGTGAGCAATTACAAGAGATGTTCTATTTTGCATCATGTTTTCTAAGGCTTTTTGCACGAGTTGTTCACTTTCTGTATCTAAAGCTGAGGTTGCTTCGTCCAGAATCATTATAGGCGGATTTTTTAGCACAGCTCTTGCTATGGAGATTCTTTGCTTTTGGCCACCGCTTAGTTTCCCGCCACCATCTCCAATATTGGTGTCAATACCATTTGGAAAGCTATTTACAAAATCAAACGCATTAGCAATCTTTAAAGCTTCGATTAGCTCTTCATCTGTTGCATTAGGTTGACCAATTTTCAGATTTTCTTTTATACTGGCGTTAAATAAAATAGAATCTTGTGTGACCAGCCCCATTAAATTCCTCAACGATTTTTGTTGAATTTGCTTGATGTTGACGCCATCTATTTTAATCTCACCCTCGTTTGTGTCATAAAATCTGGTGACTAAATTGGCTATGGTAGATTTTCCGCTTCCAGATTGTCCAACAAGAGCAACGGTTGTCCCTTTTTTTACGGTTACATTAAAATTTCTAAGCACATATTCCTTTTCATATTTAAATGAAATATTTTCCAAAGTTAATTCTGAAGTAAAATCTGTTTTTGCTACAGCATCATCTTGGTCTTTGATGTTATTTTCAGTTTCAAGGATTTCTAAAACTCGCTCCGCTGCTGCATTCCCTTTTTTGAGACTGTAAGATGCCTTAGAAATACCTTTGGCTGGGGTCAAAATATTGTAAGCCAAACCCATATAAGCAATGAACGTACTCCCGTCCAAAGTTCCGTCTATTAATACTAAACGGCCTCCGTACCATAATAAAACAGCAATTACACTTATACCCAAAAATTCACTAGCTGGTGATGCTAAGTTCTGCCTATTTAAAAGCTTGTTGGAAAAATTATAAAAATTAAGAGTGGAAGCCTTAAACTTTGAGTAAAAAATAGATTCCGCATTAAAGCCTTTTATGATTTTTAAACCTCCCAGGGTTTCCTCCAAGATAGATAGAAAATGCCCTTGCTCTTGTTGAACTCTATCCGATTTTTTCTTTAGCGATTTACCTATCAATGAAATAATAAATCCGGAAATAGGAATAAATATGAAAACAAAAATGGTAAGTTCCCAACTAATAAATAGCATTGCCCCAATAGTAAATAAAATAGTAAGAGGTTCTCTCACTATCAACTCTAAAATGGATAAAAATGAATGCTGTATTTCCAAGACGTCACTCGTAATTCTTGCAATGGTATCACCTTTTCGTTTTTCTGAATAATAGGACAAAGGCAATTCAATCGTTTTTTTATAAAGCGCATTCCTCAAGTCTTTCAAAACACCATTTCTTAAAAATGTAATGAAATACATCGCAATATAGTTGGAGATGTTTTTCAGAAAAAATAAGATAATGACTAAGCTTATCACTAAAATAAGTGCCATTGAGGCATCATCCTGTGCATATTCATTGACTTGGTAAGAAAGGTAGTCCTTAAAGTAATCTTTTGCGTTACTAACTTCTGTGTAAACAGGCTTTTCAATTACCTTATTTTCTCTTCCCTCTTTTCCTTCAAATAAAACATCTAGCATTGGGATGAGGGCAATGAATGATAACGCACTAAATAGCGCATAAAAAATGTTGGCGATAATGTTTAAAATCGCAAAGCGTTTGTAGGGTTTCGCAAAGCGAATTATTTTCTTAAAATACGTCATAAGCGTGCCCTAGTCTTCTAGACCTAAATCTGAAATGATTGTCTTGATTTTAGAATCTAAATGTTGGTCTACCTTTTCAAAGTCTGAAAGTTGGTCTAAAGAAGAATTTACACTTATATAAAATTTGATCTTTGGTTCTGTGCCACTAGGTCTTGCAGCTATTTTTGTTCCGTTTTCTGTGTAGTAAATCAATACATTGGATTTCGGGATATCAATAGGGTGAGATTCGTGAGATTGCATGTTTTTAGCAACTGAAGTTTGGTAGTCTTCAATCAAAACTACTTGCTCTCCTGCAATTTCTTTTAGCGGGTTTTCCCTCAGACTTATCATTTTTTGTTTGATTTCTTCAGCTCCTTCAATTCCTCGTTTTACTAGAGAAATCAAGTGTTCTTTAAAGAACCCATGCTCTTTGTAAATTTTGATAAGTTGCTCATATGCAGAGGATCCATTTGCTTTTAAATCTGCGGCGAGTTCACATACCAATAAAATGGCGGTGTTGGCGTCTTTGTCTCTTACAAAATCACCAATCATGTAGCCAAAACTTTCTTCACCACCACCTATATAACTGAGTTCAGGATGGTCTTTGATCAATTTTGCAATCCACTTAAAACCCGTCAAGCTTTCCATATATGTAACCCCATATGCTTCTGTCATTACTTTCATCAATGGAGTAGAAACAATGGTAGAGGCTACAAAATGTGAGTCCTTTAGATTCTTATTTTGCTTCATTTTATTCAATACATACCAAGTCATTAAGACCATGGTTTGATTGCCGTTAAGCAAGATTAATTCACCTTGTTTGTTTCTTACAGCAATACCAAGTCTATCTCCGTCTGGGTCTGTACCAATTGCAAGATCGCTGTTTTTTTGGTTGGCTAGTTCTATGGCCATTTCAAGCGCTTCAGGCTCTTCTGGGTTTGGAGATTTTACAGTTGAAAAATCTGAGTCGGGTTCAGATTGAGCTTCCACCAAATGTAAATTGTCATAGCCTGCCTGTTTTAGCAGTTGGGGTACTGTGGTTATAGAGGTCCCGTGCAAAGAGGTAAAGGTGATGTTCAGATTTTGCTTTATTTCGGAAGATAACTGGAAGTTGACATTATCTACTGCTTTTTGGAGATAAGCTTTTTCTACACTTTCGTCCAGTACGTGAATTAATTCAGGATTCCTATTAAAATTTATATCTGTAAAGTTTAATGCATTTATTTCAGCTATAATTTCTTTGTCTTGTGGTGGCACTAGTTGTCCTCCATCTGTCCAATAGACTTTATAGCCATTGTACTCTGGTGGATTATGACTTGCAGTTAACATAACTCCACATTGACATCCCAAATGCCTTACCGAGTAGGAAAGTAAGGGCGTTGGTCTTAGCTCAGGAAAAATAAAGACTTGAATGCCATTGGCAGAAAAAACATCTGCTACTTGATTTGCAAAGGTTTTACTATTATGTCTACAATCATAAGCTATAACTACTTTAAGCTCTTCATCTGGAAAGACAGACTTCATGTAGTTAGAAATACCTTGTGTGTTTTTTCCTAGCGTATATTTATTGATTCTATTGGTGCCTACACCCATGATGCCACGCATACCGCCAGTTCCAAAATCTAAGTCTTGAAAAAAACTTTCCTCTAAAAGTTTTTTATCTGTATCCATTAGGTGTTTCACCTTGGAAACCGTATCGTTGTCAAATGTATCTGTAAGCCAAGATTTAGCTTTGTCCAAAAAAGTACTCATAAGCTTTAAGTTTAAATTTTTTCTGAAATTAAATATCGTTTGTGTTTTTGTTTGGTTCTTAAAAGTAACTCTCCTAGGAATCCAGCCAAGAACATTTGCACCCCTATAATCATGGATGACAAAGCTATATAAAACCAAGGATTATTTACTACTAAAATTGCTGGAAGTCCATTCCAGAGTTTGTATAATTTTGAAGCTCCAATCCAAGCTGCGGATAACAAGCCAACTGAAAACATTAAGACTCCAATTGCACCAAAGAAATGCATTGGGCGCTTTCCAAATTTTGAAAAAAACCAAAGTGTAACTAAATCTAGAAATCCATTGATAAAGCGTTCTGCTCCAAATTTGGTCTTACCGTATTTTCTAGCTTGATGTTTTACTGTTTTTTCATCAATTTTTTTAAATCCAGCTTGTTTTACTAAAACGGGGATATACCGATGCATTTCTCCATAGACTTCTATAGCTTTTACCACTTCTAGTTTGTAGGCTTTAAGTCCACAGTTAAAATCATGTAATTTCAATCCAGAGGTCCATCTAGCAGCTTTGTTGAAGAGTTTTGAAGGTAAATTTTTAAATACAAGCGAGTCGTATCTTTTCTTTTTCCAACCCGAAATTAGGTCATAGTCTTCTTCTTTGATGAGGCGGACTAATTCAGGTATTTCTTCAGGATTATCCTGTAAATCAGCATCCATAGTAATCACAACATTTCCTTTGGCCGCCTTGAAACCTGCATGAAGCGCTTGAGATTTGCCATAATTTTTAGTGAAACTTATCCCTCTAACTTCATCAAATTCAGCAGAAAGTGATTTTATGATTTTCCATGATTCATCAGTACTTCCATCGTTAATGAATATGACCTCATAAGTGTATTCATTTGTTTTCATTATTTTTTGAATCCAGCCATGAAGCTCTCTTAGGGACTCAGCTTCATTTAACAAGGGTATGACGATTGATAAATCCATCAGCTTATCAATTATTTCGTTTTATAAACCCAACTATTAATCCCACCACAAAGGTTTTAAAGATAATAGAGATTAAGCCTGTGGTAGCAAGGACAAATGGCGAAGCAAATACACTCGACATGCTTCTAGTCATTTCTGCTTCGTCTTCACTCATTTGTTGTTGTAAAATCTGGGCTTCCATTTCTGCTTCCATGTTGGATCTCATCACTGAAATATACTCAGGGTCTACAAGATTGTAGTGTAGATAGGTGTAAATGCCGTACATTAACCCACCTATCACCCCAATAGCTAAGCCTAGCTTAATTGAACTTGTAAGATCTATAAGTCCATTGTTATCTATTTTATATAAATGAATTGCATACCACACGATTGCTACAGTAATGATAAAGTTAAGAAGAGAAATAACCACACCTGCATCTTCGTTTAGGGCGTATACCATAACCAGAACTAGAATGGAATACGCGCCAAAAATACTTCCGAATTTTTTAGCATAAGGTTTTACAGGAATATATTCTGTGGGCATTTTTAGATTTTAAAAAGTTATGATTTTTAGATGGTGTAGACTTCAAAAGGAATGGTATTTTTTATTCATTTTCAGGCTCTAGGCTAAAGGTTTTTGTTAGCATGGCTTTCAAATTGTCTGTAATCTGTTTTGGTAGTTCGTTTTCGAATTCTTCATCGTGTAATTTGGCTGTAAAGCTTAAATCTTGAAAGTGAATACTTACCGTGCCTTCGCTGTGGTCTTCAACCAGAATTTTTAGAGGAAGGTCTATAGAAAAATTAGGATTTTTCTGCATTAGTTCAGACCCTACTTTTGGATTTCCAAACACAAATAAATGTAAGGATTTAAACTTACTACCTATAGCGTCTGCATCTTCAGAAAAGTTGGTGGATTCAAAAAGCTTAAAGTCACTATTGCCTTCTATCATGTCTTGGATGGAACTTACTGTTTCTGAAAAGCTTTTAGGGCTTTTTAACGTAATGATGCCATTGGCCTCCAAAGAGTCTATAGGAGATACTTGGGTATATTCAGCTTTAGAACTTTGCTTTAAAAAGGTTTCTGTAAGTGTGCCAATACTTCTTAAGGCCGCACTGTTGTTAAGACCATAACGATTTATGAAATATTCTTCGCTTCTAGCTACAATAAATTTTTTTCCGTTGACTTGATAAAAGCCAATTCTGATGGGAAATTCAAAAGCCATCAATGGGTTCTCTTCCACTAGAGGCACAGTATATCTAGGATTGTCTATAAAAAACACTTTATTGAAGTCTAAATCTATTCCTGCTTCCTCAGCATTTTGAGAATGATTAATTTCATTAGTAATTTCTATTGTCCTATCCGTGTTGAGGTAAGATTTAAATTGATCTGTAGCTTTTTGCAAATCGCCTGTGGTAGTATGGATAAGACCAGGTGAAATGTTGCTATCAATTTTTGAAATGTCTTTAGTGTTGGTTTCTTGTTTACAAGATACAAGAAGTATAATGAATGCTGAAACGTATAAAGTAGAATAGATCTTCATTTTCTTTTTTTACAAAATTACCTAAATGAATATAATATGACTAGTATTTTAAGGATTATATAAATTCATTAGCATAAAAAACTCATATATTTACGAACA
>PXBV01000232.1 GCA_003565575.1 Psychroflexus sp.
ACGGAAAAGATACAAAAAATCATAACCTTGAACCAATTGATATGTGAATTCAGTGAAGCTCATGCCGTCTTTAGACTCTGAGGATAAGCGCTTCTTTACAGAATCTTTGGACATCATGTAATTTACAGTGATGTGTTTTCCTACATCTCTTATAAAGTCCAAAAATGAGAAGTCCTTCATCCAGTCGTAATTATTAACAAGTACAGCAGCGTTTTGATCTTTAGTGTTGAAATCTAGGAATTTAGAAAGCTGTTGCTTCAATGCCTCTTGGTTATGCCTTAAGGTGTCTTCGTCTAGTAGATTACGCTCTTGGGATTTTCCAGACGGGTCACCAATCATTCCTGTAGCACCTCCAATTAAAGCTACTGGTTTATGCCCAGCAAGTTGAAAATGCCTTAGCATCATTACACTTACTAAATGGCCAATATGCAAAGAGTCTGCCGTTGGGTCTATGCCTACGTAAGCTGCCCTAGAGGACTCATTAAGGTGCTCTTGCGTGCCTGGCATGACATCGTGTACCATTCCTCTCCAGGTAACTTCTTTTATAAAATCCTTTTCCATGTGTCGTTTATGATTTTGCACAAAGATATTATAATGGTAAAATTATCAACTTTCGAAATTCGTATATTTACCAAATGAATTTACTTACTGGATCCACCGGCTTAGTAGGAGCTCATGTTTTAGCTCAACTCATCTTTAACAAGAAGAAGACAAGAGCCTTGTATAGAACAGAAGAGAAGCGAGAACAAACTCTCGCTGTGCTTTATAATTACCAAATTTCTAAAGATGAAATTGAAGCTTATGTGGAATGGCAAATTGCTGATATTTTGAATTTACCCCAATTAGAAGAAGCCTTCATAGGAATAAAACATGTTTACCATTGTGCTGGATTTATTAGTAACAGTCCGTCAGATTACAAAAAAATGCGCAAAATTAATATTGAAGGAGCTAGCAATATGGTGAATCTATCCTTGCACTTTAAAATTCATAAATTCTGCCATGTTAGCTCTATTGCTGCTTTAGGAAAACCTTTAAATAGTAAGCACATCACGGAAGATTCTCCATTAGCAGAGGACTCAAAACCGTCTGCTTATGAGATAAGCAAGTACGGAGCAGAAATGGAAGTTTGGAGAGCATCTCAAGAAGGCTTAGATGTCGTGATTGTTAATCCAGGAATTATTCTTGGAGATGGTTTTTACGATTCTGGAAGTGGAGCTTTACTTAACAAATTAAAAAACGGGTTGAAGGTTTACCCTCCCAAAACCACAGCGTTTGTAGGCGTTTATGATGTAGCCAAAATCATGATTCTACTTATGGAAAGCCCAGTTAAGAATCAACGTTATATTTTAGCTTCAGAAAACTTATCCTTCAAGCAAGTGGCTACCCATTTCTCACGGCTTTACAATGTATCAAAACCTCAGCTGAAACTGAAACCTTGGATGCTTTACGTAGCTTGGATTTTTGAAGTTTTGAGGTCCTTTTTAACGCCCTACAAAAGGCAACTTACGCTAGATGTGATTTCTAGTTTGTTTGAAACGTCTTATTATTCGTCAGAAAAGCTAAAGAATGAATTTGGTTTTGAATTTGAAAAGTTAGAAGACTACGCAAAAACTATAAAAGACAGGGCTTAGGATTTAGGTTTAATTTTTTCTTTAGTTGATTTTGAAAGTGTGTCTAATTGACTGATGGAATCTGCAATTTCTTGCTCTCTTTTTTCCTCCTGAGCAATGATGACTTTTGCAATAGAGTCGTAAGCTTTTTCAAGTTTTTCAATGCTATCTTTTACACTTTCGTAAATCTCAAGATTATCATCATGCTTCATATTATAGTAATATAAGTTTTGTTTAAGTTCATTGCTGTCTAGGTTGTACTTTTTAGACAAAAACTCAAGCATATCTATATCCAGTTCTTGTAGCTTATACCTATCTACTCCTACACTTGCATCCAATAAAACCATGTCATATACAAGACCTTTCATTTCAGACTTAGATAAAAGTTTTTTAGGCGCCTTTATCTTTTCAATATCTTGGCAACTGAGGAGCACTGTAAAAAAACTAGCTAAATAAATAGATGTTAACCTCTTCATCTTATCTATCGAATTTTATGCGTTCTCCATGAAGACCTTCAAAAAACTTAAAATTCTCATAGACTAAATGGCCATTAACAAAGGTATGAGTTACTCTGGATTTGAAAGTTGTACCTTCAAATGGAGACCAACCACATTTATAAAAAATATTGCTTGAATTTACAGTCCACGGCGACTGAGTGTCTACCAAAACTATATCTGCTTTGTAGCCTTCCTTTATAAACCCTCTTTTTTCAACATCAAATAATATCGCTGGATTGTGGCACATTTTTTCCACAATTTTTTCTAAGCTTAATTTTCCTTGATGGTAAAACTCCAGCATGGCTGGCAAAGCGTGCTGTACCAGTGGACCACCACTTGGTGCTTTTGTGTAATTGTTGTTTTTTTCTTCTAAGGTATGAGGAGCGTGGTCTGTAGCAACAACATCTAGGAGGTTGTTGTTCAAAGCTTTTAATAGTTCGGTTTTATCATGTTCTGTTTTTACTGCAGGATTCCACTTGATGTGCGTGCCTTTTTTCTCATAATCTCGCTCGTCAAACCACAAATGATGGATGCAGACCTCTGCCGTAATTTTTTTGTCTTTTAGAGGAACTGTATTTGAAAAAAGTGAAAGTTCTTTTGCTGTTGAAAGGTGAAATACATGAAGCCTTGCATCAGTTTTTTGAGCAAGAGCAACTGCTCTAGAGGATGATAAATAGCAAGCTTCTTCACTTCTGATTTTGGGATGAAGATGAATGGGTATATCTTCTCCGTAAGTTTTGATATGGGTTTCAAGATTATTTTTGATGGTGTTTTCATCTTCGCAATGGGTTGCAATGACCAAGGGAGAATGTTTAAAAATTTCTTCCAAAACCTTTTCATCGTCTACTAGCATATTTCCTGTAGAAGAACCTAAAAATAATTTGAGAGCAGCAGTGGTTTTTGGATTGACTTTTTTTATTTCTTCTAAATTATCATTAGTTCCACCAAACATAAATGAGTAGTTGGCAAAAGAATTATCCTTAGCCATTGCAAACTTTTCTTCTAGTTTTTTTATGGTGGTGGTTTGAGGATTGGTGTTGGGCATCTCAAAATAGGAAGTGATTCCTCCAGCCACTGCAGCTTTAGATCCTGTAAGAATAGTCTCTTTATGAGTTAAGCCTGGTTCTCTAAAGTGAACTTGGTCATCTATCACACCTGGCATGAGGTATTTACCGTCTCCTTCTATAATTTTTGTTGAGCTGTTTTTTGCACTTATAGACTTTGAAATTTCTTCTATGTAGCCGTTTTTTATGTGAAGATCACCTTCAAATAACTCATTTTCATTAATGATTTTTACGTTCTTGATCAGATATTCTTTCATTGCTTAAATTTTACCAAATAGACTTTTAAGTTTCAAACTTATTACGCCAAATACGGCTTCTTTAATGATGCCACTGTTCATTTTTGACTTTCCTCTTACTCGATTTGTAAATATAACCGGCGTTTCATGAATCTTAAAACCTTGAATATAAGCTTTAAATTTCATTTCAATTTGAAAGGCATAGCCTACAAATTTAATTTTATCAAGGTTGATACTTTCCAAAACCTTTCTTCTATAGCACACAAAGCCCGCTGTAGTATCATTTATAGGCATTCTAGTGATGGTTTTGACGTATTTTGACGCTAACCAAGATAATAATACACGCTTCATCGGCCAATTGATCACATTTACTCCAGAAACATATCGAGAACCTATACACATATCATAATCTTTCTTCAAACAGGAGTTGTATAGTCGAATCAGGTCATTAGGATTATGAGAAAAGTCTGCATCCATTTCAAATATAAACTCGTAAGAGCGATCTAGAGCCCATTTAAATCCATGGATATAAGCCTTACCAAGTCCGCTCTTCTCTTTTCTAATCTCTAAATGTAACTTTCCTTTGAACTCTTCTTGCAATCTCTGGACCAGTTCCCAAGTAAGATCTGGAGATGAATCATCTACAACTAAAATCTCAAAATCGACTGGTTGAGCAAAAATATTTCTAATAAGCTTTTCAATATTTTCGACCTCGTTGTAAGTAGGAATGATGACTAGTTTTAAAGGCATCAATTTGATATAGAGTTAACCGCAAATATATATTTTACCTATTAAAATCATCTATAAAATTTCATTTTAATTTACATTTGCTTCAAATTAACAATGTGTTTTCAGAACTTAGGCATGCTCATCATCACCATTGGGTAATCGGAATAACGCTTTTTATACTTTTATTGTTGGTGATTGCTAAATGGAATAAAGTCAATTATATCCAACATTTTGGTGCTTCTCTTTTTTCTAATTTATATTTTACTGCTAAATTTTCAGAAAAACGAAGAATTGATTTGCCAGAAGTAACCTTATTTATTGCAAGTTTATTGGCACTAGCACTTTTTCTTTATGTTGTTTTTATACAAGGAGTTTTTGATGTATTTGCTTACTTAAGGCTTTCATTATTAGTCCTTGTCATACTCTTAGGAAAGTATTTTATTGAAAAAATAATTGGTGATGTATTTGAGCTTCATCAACTTCTCAATAAATATTTATTCTTCAAGCAAGGTGTGTTATCCTGGCTAAGTCTGTTTGTGCTTTTTCCTGTGGCCTTACTTATCTATTTTCAACACCTGTATAGCAGTTCACTTTTATTAGGAGTTGTTGTCTTTTGTGCCCTTATATATACAATAAAGCTAACTTCTTTTTTCGGTATTTATCAAAAGCCTATTTTGGCATATTGGTTTTATTTTATTTTGTACCTTTGCGCTTTTGAAATTGCACCCTATTTAATTCTTTTTAAAGTTATTAAATCTATTGATTGAGTAAGTGCGAGAAAAACTAAACTCTATGAAAGTGAAAAACATTCTTGTTTCACAACCAAAGCCAAATGTTGAACATTCACCTTATTCTGAACTTGAAGAAAAGCTTAAAGTCAAAATTGATTTTATCCCATTCATTCATGTGGAAGCTGTAGATTCTAAGCAAATTCGATTACAAAAAATAGATATTACCAAATTTTCTGCTATTATTTTGACAAGTAGAAATGCTGTAGATCATTTCTTCAGAATTGCAGATGAGATGAGGTATAAAATTCCAGACACATTAAAATATTTCTGTTTAAGCGAAGCTGTTGCTTACTATTTACAGAAGTATGTGGTTTATAGGAAGCGAAAAATATACGTGGGGAAAAAGACGTTTCAGGAATTAGAAGCAAGTATTAAAAAGCATAAAGATGAAAAATTTTTGCTGCCATCTTCAGACATGCTCAAACCGATTATCCCAAAACAATTAGATAAACTTGGAATCAACTGGACTAGAGGGATTTTTTATAAAACTGTAGTAAGTGATTTATCACACCTTAGAGAGGTGTCTTATGATGTTGTTGTGTTTTTTAGCCCTAGTGGAATCAAATCTTTGTATGAAAACTTTCCAGACTTTGAGCAAAACAACACACGGATTGCTGCTTTTGGCAATTCCACTATAAAAGCTGCTGAAGAAAAAGGTCTAAAAGTACAAATACAAGCCCCTACGCCAGAAACCCCATCTATGACGATGGCTCTAGAAAATTACATTAAGCAGAATTAACTGTTTCAGTTATAAATTAAAAAGCCGTTTAAGATCAAATCTTAAGCGGCTTTTTTTGTGACTAAAAATGATCCTCAATGGTTTTAAAAGCCATAGCGCTGTGGGCCACCACGTCTAATTTCTTCTGAAGCAGAAGACTCAAATTTCTGGAAATTCTCTCTAAATGCATTTGACAGCTTGAATGCCATTTTGTAATAAGCATCATCATCATCCCATGTTTTTCTTGGGCTTAGGACTTCGGTTGGTACACCTGGGCAAGTTCTAGGTTGTGCAACGCCAAAAACAGAATGTATATGGTATTCATCATAATTATAAAGACCTAAATCACCGCTTAAAGCTGCATTGATCATTGCTCTTGTGTATTTTAGCTTTATACGTTTTCCCACTCCATACGGACCACCAGACCAGCCTGTATTCACTAACCATACATTTACACCAGCCTCTTTCATTTTTTTGCTTAACATATCTGCATATCTTGTAGGATGTAATGGCATAAAGGGTGCTCCAAAACAAGCAGAAAAACTTGGTACTGGTTCCACCACCCCAGCTTCCGTACCTGCTACTTTTGCTGTATATCCAGATATAAAGTGATAAGCTGCTTGGGCTGGAGTTAATTTTGATATAGGAGGTAATACACCAAAGGCATCTGCTGTTAAAAAGAAAATATTTTTCGGGTTTTTACCAATGGAGGGCTGCTGTATATTATCGATATGGTAGATAGGATAACTAACCCGTGTATTTTGTGTAATGGACGTATCCTCAAAATCAACTTTCCCGCTTTCATTCACCACAACATTTTCTAGAATAGCTCCTTTTTTGATTGCTCTAAAGATGTCTGGCTCTTGTTCTTCAGATAAATTTATGACTTTGGCATAGCATCCACCTTCAAAATTAAAAACAGTATTTTCATTGGTCCAACCGTGCTCATCATCACCAATTAGCTGTCTATTGGGGTCTGCAGAAAGCGTAGTTTTACCAGTACCAGAAAGGCCAAAGAAAATAGCAGTATCTCCCTCATTACCTACATTGGCAGAACAGTGCATGGGCAGGGTGTTTTTCATAACAGGAAGAATGAAATTTAGAGCAGAAAAAATGCCTTTTTTTATTTCACCCGTATATCCTGTACCACCTATCAATGCAATCTTACGCGTAAAATTCAGAATAGCAAAATTGTGAGCTCGAGTTCCGTCTTCCTCGGGGTTTGCCATAAATCCTGGCGCATTGATAACTGTCCACTCCGGATTGAAATCTTGAAGCTCTTCATCTGTAGGCCTTAAAAACATATTGTAGGCAAACATATTACTCCATGGATACTCATTGATGTGCCTAATGTTTAGTTTATAATTCTCATCTGCACATGCATAAGCATCTCTTACAAAAAGCTCTTTATCGTTCAGATAATTGATAACTTTATCATATAGTTTATCAAATTGTTGAGGTTCAAAAGCTAAGTTGATGTTACTCCACCAAATTTCATCCTTGGTAATTTCATCTTTTACAATAAACCTATCCATAGGAGAGCGTCCAGTAAACTCCCCAGTGTTTACCGCTAATGCGCCAGAATCTACTTCAACACCTTGATTTTTTTCTAAAGTAAGCTTGTGAAGTTGGTCTGGTGTAAGTTGATAGTGTACGTGTTTGGAGGTAAGGCCATAATTTTCTAACTCAATCGTTTTAGTTGTGTTTTGATTGTAGCTCATAATGTGTTGTGTTGTTATTATGGCATACAAATTTAAGAGGTTTATCGTGATATCTACCTATTCAGATTTAATTTTTTTTGGACTTTTTAAGGACATGAATAAAGACCAAAAACCAGCTTGTAATGAGAAGTGCACCACCAATAGGCGTTATAAATGCGATGGTTTTAAATTCAAACTGAGTTAGAGTATTGGTAGCAAGCCCATAAATTGAACCAGAAAAAAACAAAACACCAATTAAAATTAACCAAAAAAGAATCTTGTTAAGTCGGTCTGAAGTAAATTTTTGAGCAGATAAAAACACTAGAAACAATGCATGATAAATTTGATATTTGACCCCCGTTTCAAACGTTTTGATAGCGCTTTCAGAGATTAAATTTTCAAGTCCGTGTGCTGCAAATGCGCCTAAAATGATACCCGTAAATCCAAGGCCACTACCTAGTAAAATCAATTTTTTTTGTGCCTCCATTTTATATGATTAATATTGTAAATATCGAAACTAAATTCAAAAATAACCATTAATATTCAATATAGATTATGAGAACTATTCTTATTATAGGCGCAGGAAAATCAACCTCTTCACTGATGAGGTTTTTGTTAGGTAAGTCACAAAATGAAAATTTCAAACTTATCATAGCAGATAAAAACGCAGAGGTTGTACAACGCATGGCAAAACAACATTCTCCAGCAAGCGCTTTGGTTCTGGATATCTTTAATACCGAAGAACGCGAGCAAGCCATACAAAGTGTTGATCTTGTAATTTCTATGCTGCCGGCTAGATTTCATATTGAAATAGCCAAAGATTGTGTAAAGTACAATAAGAATATGGTAACTGCTTCCTACGTTTCTAAAGAAATGGAAGCCTTAAGTGAAGAGGTAAAACAAAAAGGCCTGACCTTTATGAATGAGATAGGTGTAGATCCTGGTATAGACCACATGAGCGCTATGCAAGTGATTGACAGGATACGGTCTAAAGGCGGGAAAATGTTGCTTTTTGAATCGTTTACCGGAGGCTTAGTAGCGCCCGAAAGTGACGATAATCTCTGGAATTATAAATTTACGTGGAACCCACGGAATGTGGTTGTAGCTGGCCAAGGCGGAGCGGCAGAGTTTATCCAAGAAGGCCAGTACAAATACATTCCATACCAAAGACTTTTCCGAAGAACAGAATTTCTTCAGATTCCAAAGTACGGCAGATTCGAAGGCTTGGCCAATAGAAATTCATTGGCTTACAGAAGTATTTACGGCCTTGAAGATATTCCTACTTTATATAGAGGAACTCTACGTCGAGTTGGTTTTAGCAAAGCTTGGAATGTATTTGTGCAACTAGGAATGACAGATGACACCTATACTTTACAAGATACAGAACAAATGAGTTACAGGTCTTTTGTCAATTCATTTTTGCCTTACTCTCCAACCGATTCTGTGGAATTAAAATTGAGGTTGAGTTTAAAAATAGACCAAGATGATTTGATTTGGGATAAACTTGTTGAATTAGATTTATTCAATTCTAAAAAGAAAATCGGAATTAAAGAGGCTACACCAGCACAAGCTTTACAGAAAATATTAGAAGATAAGTGGACACTAAAGCCAGAAGATAAAGACATGATTGTGATGTATCACAAATTTGGATTTGAACTAGATGGAGAGAAAAAACAAATCGACTCTACAATGGTGAGTTTAGGTGAAGATCAAACGTACACGGCCATGGCCAAAACCGTTGGCTTGCCTGTAGGTATTGCTGCTTTGAAAATTTTAAATGGAGAAATCAAGAAACCTGGTGTTTTAAGGCCAATTCATCCTGAAGTCTATAATCCAATTTTGAAAGCTTTAGAAGGTTTTGATATCAGGTTTGAAGAAACTGAAAAGGAATACAAAGGCTATAATCCTGACCAGCTTTCATAAGAAACCCTACTAGAGCAATGAAGCTTTTTTTATTTTAATCTGAAATGGCATAAACAAGTGTAAAGTTTTCAAATTCTAAAAAGCGAAGCGTGTAATAAGTAATTTGGTTTTTGTGTGTTACCTTAGCTGTGGTTTGATTAGAATCAATATCAAAATCTTCCACAAAAATATCATGAAGAAATAGAAGTCCTTTTTTGCCGTAAAGTTTGTAAAGGGATTCTTTAGCACCCCAAACAATTGTAAGCTTTCGTACTAAATTTTCACCATTTCCCAAAGCTTTGTATTCTTCTATAGGAGTGAATTTTGGAGCAATCAGTTTGATTTTTTCGCGCTGCTTTTCAATATCAATCCCTACCTTTTTGTCTGAAACTATCACGGCTGTAAACTCAAAAGAATGTGTTATAGAGATGAAGTTGCCATCTTTAAGGTGGGGTTTTCCTTTGTCATCATAATACAAATCAAAATCAGTGTAGTTAAACTCCTTTAGCAAGTGTCTTATGCTCATAAAGCCTTTTTTATGGATAAGAGACTTCATGCTGTCGTAGCGCTCTTTGCAGTTTGGTGTTAAGCTTACCGCATGTTCAAGAACATCTAGAGTCTCTTCTATTTTCCACACCAAAGCGGTTGTATTCTCATCTATTGTTATTCTTTTGTAAATCGGCATAAAGTTAAAGTGTGTTTCCTTAATTTTGCCAAAAATATAATAAAATAAAATATGAGTACGGATACATTACCTTATACACCTTACAAAGTCAAAGATATAACTTTGGCGGAATGGGGGAGAAGAGAAATAGAATTAGCAGAATCAGAAATGCCAGGATTGATGGCTTTGAGGGAAGAATTCGGTAAAGAAAAACCTTTAAAAGGTGCCCGTATTGCAGGTTGTTTGCATATGACCATACAAACTGCTGTTTTAATTGAAACCTTGGTAGAGCTAGGAGCAGACGTAACCTGGAGTTCTTGTAACATTTTTTCTACCCAAGACCATGCAGCCGCTGCTATAGCAGAAGCTGGTGTTGCTGTATACGCTTGGAAAGGCATGACCGAAGAAGAGTTCAATTGGTGCATAGAGCAAACTTTATTTTTTGGAAAAGATAGGCAGCCCTTAAATATGATTTTAGACGATGGTGGAGACCTTACCAATATGGTTTTTGATCAATATCCTGAACTCGCTAAAGGCATAAGAGGTCTTTCTGAAGAAACTACCACTGGAGTACATCGCCTATATGAACGTATGAAAAACGGTACCTTAGTAATGCCAGCTATTAATGTAAATGATAGCGTGACTAAATCCAAATTTGATAACAAATACGGCTGTAGAGAAAGCGCTGTGGATGCGATAAGAAGAGCTACCGACTTGATGCTTGCTGGAAAACGCGTTATCGTTTGTGGTTATGGAGATGTGGGTAAAGGAACTGCGGCCTCCTTCAAAGGTGCTGGATCTATCGTTACTATTACTGAAATTGATCCTATCTGTGCATTACAAGCAGCAATGGATGGTTTTGAGGTTAAAAAGCTGGAAACTGTGGCGCCTACTGCAGATATCGTTATCACCACTACAGGAAATAAAGACATTATAAGAGCTGAGCATTTTGAAGCGTTTAAGGATAAAACACTTGTGTGCAATATTGGTCATTTTGACAATGAAATTGATGTAGCTTGGCTAAAGAAAAACCATGGCGATACGCGTGTGGAAATTAAACCTCAAGTGGATAAATACACCATCAACGGTAAAGATATTATTTTATTAGCCGAAGGTAGATTAGTTAATTTAGGTTGTGCTACAGGACATCCAAGTTTTGTAATGAGTAATTCATTTACCAACCAAACGTTGGCACAAATGGAATTGTGGCAGAATTCTGATAAGTATAAAAATGAAGTGTATATGTTACCAAAACACCTTGATGAAAAGGTAGCAAAATTACATTTGGAGCGATTAGGTGTAGAATTAACTGAACTTAAATCTGACCAGGCTGACTATATTGGCGTAAAAACTGAAGGCCCCTTTAAGCCAGAATATTATAGATATTAATAATTTCAATAAAATTAGTCCAAAAAACCAAGTCATTATGGCTTGGTTTTTTCGTTCGTTTTGAATCAAGTAGTGAACTAAATTTGAATCCTTTATCTTTGACTAAAATCATAAATAAATGCACATACATTTTATAGCGATTGGCGGTAGTGCTATGCACAATTTGGCTCTTGCACTTCATGAAAAAGGTGACCATGTCACAGGAAGTGATGACGAGATTTTTGAACCATCTAAGTCTAGACTTCAACAAAAAGGCTTGTTGCCAAAAGAATTTGGTTGGTTTCCAGATAATATTATTCCCCAAATCGATGCGGTAATACTTGGGATGCACGCCAAGGCAGATAACCCAGAATTACTGAAAGCAAAAGACTTAGGGTTGAAAATTTATTCTTATCCAGAATATTTATACGAACATTCTAAAGGAAAAACAAGAGTTGTGATAGGCGGTTCTCATGGTAAAACTACCATTACAGCCATGGTTCTTCATGTTATGCATTACCATGACAAAGAAGTAGACTTTATGGTAGGTGCTCAACTAGAAGGGTTTGATACAATGGTGCATCTCACAGAGGAAAATGATTTTATACTTCTTGAAGGCGATGAGTACTTAAGTTCTGCCTTAGACTCTAGACCAAAATTTCATCTTTACCAACCCAACATAGCTCTCTTGAGCGGTATTGCTTGGGATCACATCAATGTATTTCCAACGTTTGAAACTTATGTAGAACAATTTGAGGTTTTTCTTGAAAGCATGACCAATGGAAGTACCTTGGTGTATAACGAAGAAGACGATATTGTAAGCCAACTTGCCATAAATGCTAAAAAACCCACAAGAAAACATGCGTATTCTACGCCGGAGCACACTATAGAAGATGGGCAAACCTATTTAGAAACTCCAGAAGGACCTTTACCTGTAGAAGTTTTTGGAAAACATAATTTACAAAATATTGGGGGAGCAAAGTGGATATGCCAACACATGGGTGTGGATGAAGATGATTTTTATGAAGCCATCGGGAGTTTTAAAGGTGCCTCCAAACGCTTGGAGCAAATAGCAGTATCTTCAAAAGTAATTGTTTATAAAGATTATGCGCATTCTCCTTCCAAGGTTATGGCTACAACTAAGGCGATAAAAGCACAATACCCTTCCAAAATTTCCTTAGCGTGTTTAGAGCTACATACCTACAGTAGTTTAAATTCAGAATTTTTAACTGAATATAGAGAAACGCTAAACGCAGCAGATGAAGCAGTGGTGTTTTATTCGCCAAAAGCACTTGAAATCAAGCAACTGGAAGTAATTACAGAATTGCAAATTTTTGAAGCTTTTGGAAAAAAAGATTTGAAGGTTTATACCAATCCTGAAGCCTTTCAGGAATACTTAAAATCCAAAACCTACGTGGATCATGTTTTACTTTTAATGAGTTCAGGAAATTATGGTGGCTTGGATTTTGATGAGATAGAAAATTGGATTCAATAAGGATGATTTACTACTTCTATTAAAAAGTATTTTGCATTAGAGACCTCCCAGGTTTTTAAAACGTGTGAGGTTCTATTTCAACTCCAAATTGAACTCACTAGAACTTGTTTTGCCTAGATGACAAAGAAAAAAACTAAATTTTATTATGTCAAAACTTTACACAGCAAGTGGCTTCATCAGTAATTTAATTTTCCTACTTATAGTTGGATTATTATTAGGCTGTAAGACCAAAGAAAACGATACTGAAAAGATTACAAGAACGGTAACCGCAACCGCTTATAATTCTGTTGAAGCTCAAACCAAAAAAGGAAACCCTTACCTCACAGCTTGGGGAGATGCCTTAAAGCCCGGAGAAAAAGCAATAGCGGTCTCAAGAGATCTTATTGAAGAAGGCTTAGGTTATGCTCAAGAAGTTAAAATAGAAGGACTTTCTGGCACCTATGTGGTTAAGGATAAAATGAATAAGCGCTGGAATAATAAAATAGATATCTACATGGGATTAGATGAAGAAGCAGCTAAAGAATGGGGGAAAAAGGAAGTAGACATCACCTACTATACGGATGTGGAAATAGAAGAGGCTCCAGAATAACCAAAAATTAAGCTTATTGGATTGTACAACTTTCAAAAAGTTTTATAATATAGCAATTAATACTTCAAACTATTCATAAAATACTTCAGGCGTTGAGCCTGACTGTCCTGCATCAACAATTTGGCTTTTTCAAAATGTGCTTCAGACTTATCTTGACTCAT
>PXBV01000206.1 GCA_003565575.1 Psychroflexus sp.
TCTATGTTTGCAGCAGTGGGTATCCCTTTATCGTTATTTACTACATGGATATGGTATTTGTTTTTAGGTTAGTTAGTAGAATACAAAAGTTTTTACTGTTTTTGTGATTGTTCAACATTTACAATTTCATTTTTAATAGGAATACAGGTATTATCAAAACTTTCATTACCTAGAATCCAAACTAAGTATTTTAATTTAAGATTTAGTAATAAAGTATAATCTTACATCTTAAAACTTTATATTTACCTAAAAATAATTCAATTTTCAAAATCAAAAGGCTTATGATTTTTAGGTGTTTGACTCTTTTATTTACGTTTTTATTCTTATTTAATAGTTATTTTACTTTCGCTCAGGGCGATAGGGAAGCTGGTCTAAATCATGCATCTCGATCTGAAGTAATTGCAAAAAATGGAATGGTAGCAACGAGCCATCCTTTAGCGACTCAAGTAGCATTAGATATTTTAAAAAACGGTGGAAACGCGATTGATGCTGCCATTGGCGCAAATGCTACAACTGGTTTGATGGAACCTACAGGTAACGGTATTGGAGGAGATTTGTTTGCTATTATTTGGCACGAGAAAAGCCAAAAGTTATATACTATTAATGCAAGTGGTCGGTCACCCTTAGGTTTATCTTATGATGGTCTATTAAAAGAATTGGATAAAAAAGGGCATAAGAGTATTCAGCCTAACGATTTACTCTCAGTGTCGGTGCCCGGTGCAGTAGATGGTTGGTTTGAAATTCATGGTAAATTTGGTTACCTACCTATGAAAGATATTCTGAAAGCTCCAATTGACTATGCAGAAAATGGATTCCCAGTCACTGAAGCAATCTCATCGGCATGGAGAAGGAGTGTACCAGTATTGAAATCTCAACCAGGAGCATTTGAAGACACATTTACAATTAATGGCGAAGGTCCCAAAAAAGGAGAAATTTTTAAAAATCCAGATTTAGGAAATACGTTTAGGTTATTAGCTAAAAAAGGAAGGGACGCTTTTTATAAAGAAGAAATCGCTAAAAAGATAGATGCTTGGATGAAAGAGAATAATGGGTATTTGAGATACGAAGACTTTGCGAATCACAAATCGGAGTGGATTGAGCCAGTGACTACCAACTACAGAGGCTATGATGTGTACCAAGTAGGTGGGAATGTTCAAGGGACTGCAGTTTTACAAATGCTGAATATTTTAGAAGGCTATGATTTGTCATCCATGGGTTTTGGTACCACAGAGACAATGCATGCACTCATAGAGTCTAAAAAATTAGTTTTTGAAGATAGGGCTAAACATTATGCAGATTCAGACTTCCAAGATGTCCCTTATGATATTTTATTATCCAAAGAATATGCAGCTAAGCGAAGACAACTTATCGGAAAAAAAGCTTTAAACGATATAACAACAGGTGTAGAGGTAATTGAGGATGGCGATACTGTTTACTTGACTACAGCAGATGAAGAAGGTAACATGGTATCGCTCATACAAAGTAATTTTAGAGGTATGGGTACTGGGTTTGTAGTACCCGGACTTGGATTTAGTTTTCAAAACAGAGGAGAATTATTTTCCATTGATCCCAATCACCCCAATCGTTACGAGCCAGGTAAGCGTCCATTTCATACTATTATTCCAGGATTTGTGATGAAAGATGGTAAACCTCTCTTTAGCTTTGGAAATATGGGCGGAGGTTATCAACCTATTGGACATGTAAGTATTTTAACCAATATTATTGATTTTGATATGGACATACAAGAAGCTGGTGATGCAGCAAGGTGGACACATCGAGGCTCTACACAACCAACCGATGGTGTAAATGATAAGATGGAGAATACTGGACAAGTTCATATTGAGTCTGGAATACCTTACGAGGTCGTTAGGCAATTAAGAGCCAAAGGTCATAGAGTTCAAGTTGGGAATGGCTTTTTTGGACGATACCAAGGAATTATGCGAGACCGTAAAAATGAAGTTTATTTTGGTGCATCAGAATCTAGAGTGGACGGTCAAGCCGCTGGTTACTAAAATAATTAGTGTCTATTACTTTAAAAAAAACTCAATTTTCAAAACACGAAATTCATTAATTTTGAATATTCAATTAGTTTAACAGCATCATAAGTATAAAGCTTGTGATGCTGTTTAATTTTTAAGTTTTCTCATCAAAAATACACATTGATGAACCGGTGACTTAAATCAAATCCAGCGTTCTACAAAAGAATTGATAAAGGCTCAAAAGGGTCTAATTTAAGTTGATTTAATACGATTATTCCATTTTCAACACCTCTTTCAAATTGATGTCTCGTGCAGCATTGACGATAATATCAGGCTTGAACGCATAATCCACCAAATCTGATTTTTTGGATACTCCAGAAAGCGTCAAAATGGTAGTATAACCCAATTGAACCCCACCAAGAATATCGGTATCCATGGTATCACCAATAATTACGGTTTCTCGTGCTTCTAAGCCCAAATGTTTTATTGCAGCTCGCATCATTACAGGGCTTGGTTTTCCTACAGAAAAAGCCTTCTTCCCTGTGGCTTCTTCAATCATTGAAACAACAGCTTTGATGCCAAGGTTATTCCAGCCTTGTTTTTTAGGTGAAGGATCTAAATTAGTAGCAATCAATTTTGCTCCAGACAAAATCATATCTACAGCGTTGTTGACCATTTCTAAGGTGAAATTTCTTCCTTCACCAACAACTACAAAGTCCGGATTCGCATTAACCATCGTATAACCATTTTGAGAAAGACTGGTTATCAAACCACCTTCTCCAAGTACATAAGCAGAGCCTTTTGGCTTCATAAACGATAAAAACGAAGCGGTGGCCATAGCACTGGTATAGACATTTTTTTCTTCTATTTCAATGCCCATATTTGCGACTTTATTTACAGTATCAATAGGCGTTCTTTGACTGTTGTTGGTCATAAACAGAAAAGGTATATTTTCTGTTTGAAGCTGCTTTATAAACGTATCTGCTCCTTTAATCAATGTATCATTTCCGTAGATGACCCCATCCATATCTATTAAGAATCCTTTTTTCATCTCTTATTCAATTTTGTTTGCAAAAGTAAATGAATGTTCAACACACATCCAA
>PXBV01000240.1 GCA_003565575.1 Psychroflexus sp.
CATCATCGGATTTATGGTGTATCCTACACTGATTTCCGGGTCGGGTAAAGTTCCTACTTGCGGTACCACTTCCAACTCTGAGCGGTATTGATGCCAAAGAGATCGTAATTCCGGGTTTTCTTTTGATGCTAATTGTAAATATTCCTGAAGCTGAGGATAGGATGTGGCAATCGGATCGATTTCCTGAGCTGATACAGGTTTGGTAATGATAAAAATGGTGATTACCACTGTGAGCAGAGTGATTAACAGGGCTTGACACCCCCCTTTGCCCCCCCTTATTAGGGGGGAATTTTTACTTTTCATCATATTTCCTCCAAATTATTTTCAAGCTTTAAACTGTTTTCTTTCCACATCGCATAGAGCAAGGGGACCAACAGGAGTGTCAGAGTCTGTACAAACATCCCACCGAAGATCGGAATGGCCATGGGAATCATGATTTCAGAACCCTTACCGGGTGATGTCAGAATGGGTAATAGTGCCAGAATGGTGGTACCCGTGGTCATTAAACAAGGACGAACTCTTCTCATGCCTGCTTCTATAGCCGTTGCATAAATGCTTTCACGTCCCTCTGGTTTTTCGCGTTCAAAAAGCTGTTCCAGGTAGGTGGCCATCACCACGCCGTTATCCACAGCGATGCCAAAAAGTGCCAGGAAACCAACCCACACCGCCACACTGAGGTTAATCGTACCCATCTGGAAGAAATCCCGTATTTCTACTCCCAATACGGAGAAGTTGAAAAACCAGTTTTCTCCATAGAGCCAGAGCAGAATAAAACCTCCGGACCAAACCAGTGCGATTCCCGAAAAGACGATCAGGGAAACCTGGGCAGACCGGAACTGAAAATAGATGATCAAAAAGATTATCAACAGTGTAATCGGTAACACTACAGAAAGTCTTTCTGCTGCACGCTGCTGGTTCCTGAATTCTCCTTCAAACGTGTAGCTTATTCCATCAGGCACATGCAACGAACCCTCACTAATACTTTGATCCATTTGATCACGGACTCGGTTTACTACATCAATGGGAGCTTGACCCGGAAGCCGATCAAAGATGACGTAAGCGCTCAGAAATGTATTCTCGCTTCGGATGTTCATAGGGCCACGTTCAAAACGGATCTCGGCAAGCTGTCCCAATGGAATCTGGCTTCCATCCGGTGCAGGAACCAGAATTCGCCGAATCTCATCAGGGTTATTACGATATTCCCTGGCATATCGGACACGAAGAGGATAGCGTTCCCGGCCTTCTACCGTCATCCCAAGCATTTGTCCGCCTATGGCGATGCTGATGACTTGTTGAACATCCTGTATGGTGAGGCCGTGTCGTGCAATTTCCTGCCGGTCGAAATCTATTTCCAGGTAAGGTTTACCTACAACCCGGTCTGCAAATACGGCAGAGGGGCGAACACCTTCCACCTCACGCAATAACGGTTCAAGGCTTGTTGCAAATTCATCGAGTGATTCAAGATCCGGGCCGCTGATGCGTATACCCATGTTCCCACGCATTCCGGTTTGCAGCATGACCAATCGTGTTTCGATGGGCTGCAGCTTTGGTGCGGAAGTAATTCCCGGAAGATCGGCTGCCAGCAGGATTTCATTCCAGATATCATCTTCACTTGTGATATGGTCTCTCCATTGCCGGAAAAATCTGCCGCGGCTATCGGGGATCAATTCTCCGTACTCATTCCGGGCAAATTCTCCGTTTTCAATTTTATAACGAACCCTGCGTCCCCGATCATCGGTCATGTATTCACTTTTATACATGATGGTATTTTCGAACATCGACACCGGTGCCGGGTCGAGTGCTGACTGAGCCCGTCCGATTTTTCCTACGACGGTCGCAATCTCCGGAATGGATGCTATTCGCATGTCCATCTCCCGGATTATTTCCAATGATTCTTCAACCCCGACATGCGGCATGGCAGTGGGCATCAGCAGGAAGGATCCTTCATTCAGTGTAGGCATGAATTCCTGCCCTAATCCCGGAAATAGGCCATCAAGTGCCGACCACAATCTTGTTTCTTCGATTTCGACTCCTATTGTAGTAAATCCGTTCGCAACATATCTGAAGGATGTATCGAATCCGCGCCAGGTTACAAGTCCAGAGATGAGTATCAAAACCGGAAGGGACAGAAACAGGGTTTTGTTGCGAAGGGCCCAATCCAGGATTCTCTCATAATATTTCATAAACAGCCAGAAGAGGCCGAATATGATTCCGACTGTAAGAAAGATGAAGATCAGGCTGAATGAAACCGGGTTTTCCGGCCCCAAAGGAAGCCAGTTACCTGCCAGCAGCCAGGCGACGCCGAGCAATATAATGGCGTTATTCATCCACGGCGACCAGGATTGATACTCCTCACGGTAAATCGCCACAAGATTGTTGACACCGAGCGCTATCAGGATCAACCCGCCCCAGCCGTAGAGGGTAAAGGCAATGATCAATCCGGCAGCGATCAATACGCCGTTCCAGATGATCTTCCATTTTCTTTTTTTGATATCTTGAGAGAAGAGCCAGTGTGCAAAACTTGGTATCAGAGTGACAACAATGATCAGGGTGGCGATCAGAATAAAGGTTTTAGTCCAGGCCAGCGGACCAAACAGCCGCCCTTCCTGTGCTTCAAGCATGAATACAGGCAGGAAGCTTACAATGGTGGTCATCAGTGCAGTTATGACGGCCGGGCTGACTTCCGCCGTTGCACGGTAAATGGTTTCAAGAAGATTCTCCGCGGGATCTTTCTCTTCCATATGCTTGAGCATGTTTTCCGTCAGAATAATCCCCATATCCACCACCACACCGATCGATATGGCGATTCCCGCAAGAGCCACCACATTGGCATCTACTCCAACGTATTTCATCATGATAAAACTCATCAGCACGGCAAGTGGAAGGAGTGCCGAAATAACAAGCGAAGTACGCAGGTGCATCACCATGATGATGATGACAATGATGGTGATCAGAAGCTGCAGTGACAGTGCTTCTTCAAGAGTGCCAAGTGTTTCGTAAATGAGGCCGGTACGATCATAAAAGGGCACAATTTTTACTTGAGAGATCGTACCATCAGTCAACTCCTTTGTGGGTAGTC
>PXBV01000196.1 GCA_003565575.1 Psychroflexus sp.
AATCATAGACACAGGAAAGGCAAAAATCATCCATTCAAAAAAACCAATTTTAATACCATAAGTGTTTTCTAAAACTCCTGCAAGTACCAAATTGGGAGGTGTGCCTATTAGTGTGGCGACTCCTCCAATGGAGGCACTGTAGGCTATGGAAAGCATCAAAGCTTTAGAAAAATAAGAAGTAGTTTTGTCTCCTGTTTGATTTTGCTGATTGATTTGGTTAGTAATGGCAATAGCGATAGGCAACATCATAACTGTAGTAGCCGTATTGGAAATCCACATAGATAAAAAGGCAGTGGCCAGCATAAAACCTAAAATCAGAAAAGAAGCTTTGGAGCCAATAGCTTTTATGATGTGAAGTGCAATCCTGCGGTGTAAATTCCACCGTTCTATGGCAACCGCTAAAACAAAGCCACCTAAATATAAAAACACATATTTGTGACCGTATTGTGCTGTGGTGTCTGAAATGGATAAGACATCAAACAAAGGAAACACAATGATAGGTATGAGCGCGGTTACTGCAATTGGCACGACCTCAAACACCCACCAAATCGCCATCCAAATGGTTATGCCTAACAGCATGAATGCTTTAGGACTTAAACCTTCCGGCGGTTCAATAAATTGAAAACAAAGAAAAACTACAGGGCCAAGAAATTTTACAAGTATAGATTTAAAAGTATTCAATCTTAAAAGGTTTTAAAAGTGTTAAAATACAATTTGTAAAACTAATTCTGCTTGAAATACATCTTGATTATCTTGCCTTATTGATGACAATGCGGTTTGAAGCTAAAAATAGAAGGTAATCTCCTCAACACTTCTTGATGTTTGGCTATGTTTATTGGTAAGTTTAGAATTTTGGTTAGATCAAAAAAGTACTAAAACCTTTAATAAAATTAGATTGAAAGTCTTTTTAGTTTGATTTCTTCTTCTGAAATGATTTGTAAACAAAATACAAGACCCCACCTACAAGAATATAAGGAAACGCCATAAGGTACACAATACCATCATTAATGGCTTCGGCCTGGCTTGTATCTGTCTCAGACTCGAGTACCGCTCTACACATGGAACATTGCGCAGCGGAATCTATTGCTACAAAGATTAGAAACAAAGCGGTAAGTAGTATGGATTTCATCTTCATCATCATTCAAATTTTCAATAATAAGGCAACATAAACAGATACACCAAAACACCAGTAACCGCCACATACATCCAGATAGGAAAAGTCCATCTTGCTATTTTTTTATGCTTTTCATACTCACCAGTTAGGCCTCTATACATCGTAAACAACACTAGCGGAATGATGATTCCTGAAAGCGCAATATGCGTAATCAAAATAAAGAAGTAGGTAATCCTCAGTAAGCCATCACCACCATAAGGAACGGGTTCATTACTGATTTTTGAAATGACATAGCTTACCAAGAATAAAGCTGAAAGTCCAAAAGCGGTTATCATTACATTTCTATGCGCTATTTTTTTGTTTTGTTTGATAAACCTATATCCCAAAAAGAGAAGAATAGCCGTCATGGCATTAATTAAAGCATGAAAAAACGGAAATGAGCCTACTTCCAGACCCAATAAATCATATCGCGTTGGAAGGTTCATAAGGATAACTACAACAATGGGAACTACTATAGATAAACCTATTATAATAGGTACGATAGTTTTGTCAGATTTAGATAATGTAGCTTTCATTAATAAATAGTGTTAGTCGCCCAAGGTTCATATAAATTTTAATGTAAAAATAAGGCTTTGCCTGATTATGTTAGATATATGCTATACATATTAGATTCATTTTAAAAGTATTTTAATATCATCTATTAAAATATCGATTTGTTGTGTCTCATGACTTTCTCCATCAGATTGATTTCTTGGAATAGAGCCTTGATAAAAAATAATTGGATTTCCTGCTTCGTCTGTTCTACTTCTTAAGTAACCTTCTTGGTCTATAAGTGCAAAAAAGCCAGAATGTTCAAAGCCACCTTCAGCGTTTTCATCTTGTCTCGCGTAAATGTTGAAACCTTTGTTAGCAAGCTCGTATATTGCATCTTGATCTCCAGTTAAAAAATTCCAATGAGGAAGTTTTACCCCTAATTCATCGGCATGCTCTTTTAAAACCTCTGGCGTATCATGCGCGGGATTGATGGTAAAAGAAGCTATACCAAAATTCATATTTCCATAAAATTCATCTTGAACTTCAAGCAAATTCTCATTCATGATAGGGCAAATGGTTGGGCAGGTTGCAAAGAAGAACTCAACAACGTAGACTTTACCTAAGTAATCTTCATTGGAGATGGTTTTATTGTTTTGATTGGTAAATTCAAATTTGGGAACTTTTTTACGTTCACCTTCAATTTCGATATAGGCCAAACTGTCTTTGGAGTTTCTGGAAAGCATCTCACTAGCCACCCAAATTCCAAAAATCAAAACCACTAAGGAGATACCTACGTAAGAATACTTCTTCATCATTGTTCGTCTTCTTGAGCATTATTTTTCTTCAGAGCAAACCTGTACTCTGCTAAGATAATTTTTACGTCATCGTTCATTTTATCGCTTACTTCTTTAAGATTACTTAGGTCGTAAGCGTATTTCGTCCCTTCATCTTCATCATCACTTCTACCTCTTAAGTTCATTTGCTTATCTATTATAAAAGCATAAGGTGTTGAAAGTTTTGCGTCCAATTTTAAATCAGAACCCAAGCTTTCAAAAAGTTGTGTGATATCATCATCAGCAAGTTCAAGGAACAGCCATTCTGAAGCATCGGAAGTTTTGTTGATTTCTGAAACGAAGGTGTTTATATTTTTTTCTGAATTCAATTCGGTTACACTCACCACTTGGAAGTTATCAAATTTATGGTAGCGATCATAAATTTTTTCTTTCATATTGAAGGCATGAACCTTTTTAACGTTAAAATCTTTTCCAAAGAAAGTGAGGATAGTGATTTTATTATCAAAAGTTATGTCTTCAGTTTCAAATTTTTTAAGCACCTGCAGGTTTTCATTAAGAATCGGGAGTTTCCCAAAGGAATTGATGCCACTAGAAAAGAACAGATAAGCGACGAGAGGAAGTACAAATAAAAC
>PXBV01000216.1 GCA_003565575.1 Psychroflexus sp.
AGAATGTTTTGATGAAAGGCTCAAAGTAGAGTTTTCAAGTTGACTTTTTTCAAAAAAACCTTCAAAGACTCCATGCTCTAAATTAACTTCATTACCTCCATACACAAGTTCATACTCCTCTAATGATGAGTGCTTGTTAATAAAGCCTTTAACATATAGCCAATTATCTTTCACTTGATAAAAATCGTTGATGATAATTTTAGAATCATTTTCTTTAGATTGACCTTTTAGCAACTCAATCTGTACATTTTTTATCTTATAAGGTTGAGCTGTATTCCCATTGGCATTAAATTGAATGAAATTAGCCCCTTGTTTTAAATCGCCTATATTTATGTATTCTTCATGCGCAATCCAATCCTCATTTTGAGTTTGAATGTATCCGCCAGTTGTAGGCTGTTGATTAAGCTGTGATGCTACCGATACTGGATGAACCCCATATACTTTATAAGTTAAAATTGCCTCTTCAGAAGAATTCACATGATCCAATTCTAACTTAAAAACATTGTCACTAGGATGATCTGTTGATGCCTCTGAACTTGCGCCAATCAATCCTTCATCAAGATCAGCTTTAAAGACTTCACTTTTAGAGGACACTTTATCTTCTTCATTGTTATAAACTAATGATGACTTGTTATGCTTTGCTTTATTTTTAGTAGGCCGAACATCCTTTATACGTTTAACTACAACATCTTCTGCTGGCAAAACCCAGCTTAAATCAAAGTCCTTACTATTAAAGTAGGTGGCAAAGATGTCTTGCGCAGGAGCAATAAATGACCAATGCAAAGTGACAATTAAAATTGAGTAATAGGCAATTTTTTTGAATGGAGTAGTAAAATGAGAATTCATAGATAAAAAATTTTGAATTAATAATGAAGTTTTTCGATTAGGAATTAGTGAACGATTAGTTTTGTTTGAATTAAGGTTTTGTCTGTTTTGATTAAAAGCTTATAAACCCCTAAGTTGAGAGGAGTAGATGATGCATTAAAATGATTTCTTTCATTTAAAACTAGAGTGGTTATTAATTGATTTTGTGGATCATAAATTTCAACGTCAAAATTTTCATTAATATCAATTAAGTCTCTTAATTCAATAAAAAACTCTTCGCCGACCTTTACTGGATTGGGATGTATAAAAAGCGCTTTTTCTAAATCTTCTTGAATGTTGATTTCAAATTGACATGCACAAGCAAAACTATCCATCGCTTCCAGATGCAAGTTATTTTCGTTACCCGTTAAATTAATTGAAGTACCGTCTTTAATCAGATTCAAGTCTTTGTCAAGCCATTTGAATTCAAAATAATCAATGATGGACTCATCTAAATAGTTGGAAAGCTTAATTTTACTAGTGCTAGCAAAGTCTATTGACCTAGGAATATTGGTCAAAATTTCAGTTTGCATTTCTTCAAAAAGATAACTTATTTCTTCTTCAAAAATAGTGTTATTTGCATCAGTTACTCGTAAAGTATGCGATTGCTTACTTGGATATTTAAAGTTGATTTTTTCATCTGTAAATGAATCTGAATAAACAACCTCGTTTGAAGAATTTATAATATCTATTTGATAGGGTATCGCTCCTCTTTTGATTTCTATTTCCAGTTCATGCTGGTTGGACTCTACTAAACAAGCCGGTGTATATTCATGAACTAAATGTAAATCTTTAAATCGTTCAAATGTAAAAAAGAAAGCATCGAATTCTTTAAATTCATTTAATTCAAGTTCATAAACTATTTTTTTGTCCTCATCAATAGATACTGGAAATTTATAAACAACCTCTTTAAAATTTGAATCAGAGGAAACCAGTAGTTTTAATTCACTATAATTATCCTCATTAATATCTAAATCTAATTTTTGACTATCAAATTCAATAATCAATTGATTAGCATCTTCTCTGTTTTGTGCTGTGAAATTAGCTTTGTTGATTTGCCACACTTTCTCCAAGCGGTATTTGGCGTCAACTTTATCCTCTTCAAAATTGATTTTATTGCCATTGTCACCAATAAACAAATATTGTTCATCATCAATAGAACTGGTATTTGTGGAGTTTAAAATTTCTATTTCATTTAATCCAAGCCGAATCAAATTATCACTGCTGCTTTCTGCTTGTTTTTGATTAATTGAGTTAGAATTACTCTTCCCTAAACCGAATAAATTACGATTAAATTTGTTCATAGACTCCTCTACCTTTAAAAGCGTATCATTTTCAGTAAGAGCTAAAACATTATGCGGACTTGCAAAACCGTATTTTAACAAAAAGTAAGTATCTACATGTATCTTTTCTTGCTTAGATAAGAGCTTTGGAAATAAGACCATTTCAAAAAAATCAAAGCTAAGTGCTTCGTTTTTTAAAAAATCTAAACTTAAAATCCCTTTTTTCTGTTCAGGTTCATAGTAATTAATCTTTATCAACTTTTTAGAGACATCTTGGTCTAATTCTGAAACTAACTCCGAATTTGTAAAAACAGAACTCTTAGAATTTAACTCTAAGTTGAGGGATTGTTTTTCAAGGTCATATACTTTAATAAGATCCTCAACACTTTTATCGCTCTCAGTTTTATTCACTACCAAATACAGGGTAAATTGGTTTTCTATGAAATAATAGTTTTCCAACTCACTAAATTGGCTTAAGTTTTTGTGAAAGTTAATTTTTGAAGTGTTTTTATCGTTAAAATCATTTAAGCTTGAAATCGTATCTTTAAGCCAAAAAATGCTATTTTCTTTATGAGGCTGACTTATGCCAATTTGTAAAAAAGAAATAAAAACAAGGAAAAAGTAAGTTTTTTTCATAATATCTTAATTTTGGATTCAAACTTAACAACTTTTTCCCTTATAAACGTTAAAAAACTGATTTGTAGAATTTTTACTACTTTAACATTTCCTTTTGAGCCCTTTGTGACACTAATCTGAAATCACTTAGTTAAATTTTTGTTAATGATTATTTCTTGTGTTTTCTAAACAAAACCCCTATTTTTGGATACTATAATATTGATTAGCTCACATGAAAGACAATTCATCATTAAAAAAATACTTATCTTACCTACTTCTTGTAGTATTTCTAATAACCAGTTTTGGTGC